>JAYTMV010000265.1:0-14872 GCA_043728175.1 Sphingomonadales bacterium | reverse complement strand
TTTACGGCGGGTTGTTCATAACCCCGCCTGACTATCTTCAGGGCGAAAGCGTGCGCATTCTCTACATCCATGTGCCCGCCGCGATGCTCAGTACGATTGGTTGGGCGAGCATTGCGATTGCCAGTATTACCCAACTCGTCTGGCGTCATCCACTCGCTGGCGTTGCTGCGCGCGCGTGCGCTGTTCCTGGCGCGATGTTTACCGCCATCTGCCTTGCCACCGGATCAATCTGGGGGCGGCCAACATGGGGCACATGGTGGGAATGGGATGGGCGGATGACGTCTGTGCTGGTGCTGCTGTTCCTGTACATCGGATATATGGCGCTTGCGTCCTCAAGCGAAGACCGCACCAGCGTCAGCCGCGCTACAGCAATTTTCGGTATTGTCGGCGCAGTCAATATCCCGATTATCAAGGGTTCGGTTGAATGGTGGAATACGCTGCATCAGGGGCGCTCAATTACGATGACGAGTTCAAAGATTGCGCCTGAGTTGCTGTGGCCACTTGGTTTTACAATGATTGGGTTTTCGCTGCTGTTCGGTGCTATCGTTCTGATGCGAATGCGCGCGACGCTGGCTGAGGCCAAGGTTGAGGCGCGGATGCGCAGATTGGTTGCGGCATGAACCATTGGACTTACATAACGGCGGCTTATGTGCTGGCGATCATTGCCACGCTCGGCGTTACCGGCTGGAGCCTTTTCGCGATGCGCCGCGCCGAAAAAGCGGTTGATGATATGAAGGGTGATCGATGAAGGCCAAACATCAACGATTGACGCTCGCCGTGGTTGCGGTGGTTGCGGTAATGGGTTCAGCGGTGCTCGCCATGTCAGCGGCGAAGGATAAGGCGGCTTACTTTCGCTCACCAGCCGATATTGCCAAGGCCAAGCCGCCAGCGGGTGAGGATTTTCGCTTGGGCGGCATGGTCGCCAATAAATCGATCATACGCGCCAGCGACGGCGTCTCCGTCAAATTCCTCGTTGAAGACGGTGGGCATGTTACGCCAGTTACGTTTCGCGGGATTACGCCTGACCTGTTTAAGGAAAATAGCGGGGTCGTGGCAGAGGGCAGCCTTGACGCCAGCGGCACCTTCGTTGCGACCAATATCCTTGCGAAGCATGATGAAAATTACAAGCCGCCCGAAATGGCGGGCGTGCAGCACAAAACCAACAGTTTGCAGCCATGATCGCTGAAATTGGTCTTGCCTTCCTCTGGCTCGCCGGGGTGCTGGCGGGTTTACAGCTTGTCATGGGCATCATCGGCCTGCGCACGAATCGCGGCGACATGCTTGGCGGGGTTCGCCCGATTGCCATGCTCCAAGGGCTACTTGTTGGGCTATCTTTCTGGTGCTTGGTCACCGTATTTATGCAGTCTGATATGTCAGTCAAACTGGTTGCGCTTAACAGCCATTCGGCCAAGCCAATGCTCTTCAAATTTGCCGGAACCTGGGGCAATCATGAAGGATCAATGCTGTTGTGGGTGGCCGTGCTGGGTGTCGCGGGTGGGTTGATCGCGGCATTTGAACGGTCACTTAAATATCGCACGCATATTGCGACGCTGGCCGCGCAAGCCGCGATTGCGCTTGGATTTTATGGCTTTCTGATCTTTTCCTCAAATCCGTTTGAACGGCTTAATCCAGTGCCGTTGGACGGGCAGGGGCTTAATCCACTGCTCCAAGATCCCGGCCTCGCCTTCCATCCACCGACGCTGTATTTCGGCTATGTCGGGATGTCGGTGGCGTTTAGCTTTGCGGTGGGCGCGTTGATTGAGCGCGATGTTGGCCCGGCCTTTGCTCGCGCAATGCGGCCTTGGGTGCTTGGCGCTTGGATTTTCCTAACGCTTGGGATCACAGCGGGCAGCTATTGGGCTTATTATGAGCTTGGCTGGGGCGGCTGGTGGTTCTGGGATCCAGTTGAAAATGCGTCGCTGATGCCCTGGCTCGCGACGACGGCGTTGCTCCATTCGGTGTCAGTGCTGGCAACGCGAGATGGCCTGCGTGCATGGACGGTGATGCTGGCGGTGGTGGCCTTCTCAATGTCGATGGTCGGCACATTCTTAGTGCGTTCTGGCGTTCTGACGAGCGTTCATAGTTTTGCGACTGATCCGACGCGAGGCAGCTTTTTGCTCGCGCTGTTGGTTGTCTATATCGGCGGCGCGCTCGCGCTCTTTGCGCTGCGGGTGAATACGGTGCGTGAGGGCAATCAATTTGATCTGATGAGCCGAGAGGGCGCATTGGTGGTCAATAATCTGCTGTTGTCAGTGATCCTTTCGGTCGTTCTCGTCGGCACGCTATATCCGCTCGCGACTGAGGCACTGGGGCAGAAAATTTCAATCGGCGCACCCTATTTCAACAGTGCGGCAGGCTATCCAGCACTGTTGCTCGTCGTTGTAATGATTATGGGGCCAGTGATGCGCTGGCGGCGGGATGAGTTTAAGTCCGTTATGAAACGGATCGCGCTACCATTGCTGGCGACAGCATTGATGCTGCTTGGGCTTGTGATTGCGCGACCTGATGTTGGAATATTACCATTCCTTGGGCTGTTGCTCGCGGTTGGCGTTGGGGTTGGCAGTTTCGCCCCACTGTGGAAACGCAATCTGCGGCGGACGCCGCTGTTCACTTACGGGATGGTGATCGCGCATTTCGGCATCGCGGTTTCGCTCGCTGGCATGGCGAGTGAGAGTGGTTTTATTAAGGAGAAACTGGTTGCGGCCAATATCGGCGAAAGCAACACCGTTGGCCCCTACACCGTCAAGTTCCTGAAAATTGAGCCAGTCGCAGGGCCGAACTGGACAGCGATGGAGGCAACGCTTGAGGCGCGGCGTGGTGACGGCAAACCAATCATTCTCCGCCCACAGGCGCGCATGTTCTCAAATCCAGTCACCCCAACCAATGAAGCCGCAATCGGCACGATGCTTGATGGTCAGCTTTATCTCAATATCGGCGAACCAACGTCGGACGGACGCTGGCAAATTCGCATGTGGTGGAAGCCGTATGTGACCTTGATCTGGCTTGGCGGGATGTTGGTTGCCTTTGGTGGCTTCCTCTCGCTGATTGGCCGGGCGCGGCGTGAAAAGGGTGCACAGGCGCGTAAACTTCCTGAGGAATCTCCCGTTTTTGCTGAGGCAACGGCATGAAGCGCATCTGGCTATGGATTCCGTTCGGGTTGTTCGTGCTGTTCTTTGCGGTGGTCGCAAACGGGCTTATCAATCCATCAGACCGGATTGTCAGATCAACGATGATTGGGAAGCCAGCGCCGCAATTCTCGTTGCCCCCGGCGGTTGATGGCTATCCAGGGGTTGGCGTCGCAAACTTGCGCGATGGCAAGGCAAAGCTCGTCAATATTTTTGCGAGTTGGTGCGTGCCCTGTGCCTATGAAGCGCCTATCCTTGAGCAATTGGCAAAGCAGGGCATCGAAATTCACGGTATCGCCATTCGCGATCGCCCGCAGGATTTGAATCGTTTTCTCGCGCGTCATGGCAATCCTTACACTCGAATCGGTGCTGATAATGATACCAAGGCGCAGATTTCATTTGGCTCGGCTGGCGTTCCTGAAACCTTTGTTGTCGATGGCAAAGGGATTATCCGCCATCAGATCGCAGGGGGCATTGATCCCGAAAATGTGAATGAACTGCTTGTTGCGCTAAGGGCTGCGAAATGAAAATGCGCTTGTTTATGCCGCTGCTTTTGCTGGTCGCCGCGCCTGCCGCTGCTGACTCGCTGTTGCCCGATGCTGAAATGGCCAATATTCAGTTGAGCGATCCTGCGAAAGAGCGCGAGGCAAAGGCGCTGATGGAAACGATTCGCTGCCTTGTGTGCCAAAGCCAGTCAGTTGCTGATTCCGATGTCGATATGGCGGCGGATATGCGCGCGCTGATACGTCAGCGGATAGATAAGGGCGAAAGTGCTGAGTCGATCCGCGCTTGGCTGATTGAGCGTTATGGTAGCTGGGTATCTTATGATCCGCCAACCTCGACAGTGACAAGCCCGATCTGGGTGGTGCCAATTGCATTTTTCCTGATTGGGCTTTTCTTGGTTGGCAGTCGATTGAAGGTTAAACGCAGGAAATGATTTGGGTTTTTGGTCTGATTGCTGTCCTTCTGATTACAGTAGGCGTGGGGCTGTGGCGCTTTGCCAAAATGCCGCGCGTTGCGCTTGAGATGACGGGTGCCGCGCTATTCTTGGGCATTGCTGGCTATGCGTGGCAGGGCAATCCGATGCAGCCGGGCAATCCGGTAGAATCGGCAGCCTCAAAGCCACCGCCAGAGGAGATTTCGGCGGCGCTACGCAAGGCCACCTTGGCGAAATTCGGCGCAGAGGGTGAAATTCTCGCTTATGCTGACGCATATATCAAATCGGGGCATAGTCAGGCGGCGGTGAGCGCGGTGCGCGCTGGGCTTTTGAAAAGCCCCAATAATCCTGACCTCTGGGTTGGCCTTGGCAATGCACTGGTTGTGCACAGCGATGGGCAAATGTCCCCAGCAGCGCAGTTTGCTTTTGAAAAGGCCGCAACGCTTTCGCCAAATCATCCTGGCCCGCCATTTTTCTTGGGCCTTGGCCTCGCCCAAGCGGGTAAAATGGATGATGCAGGGCAAGTGTGGCGCGGGCTGCTTTCACGTGCGCCTGACGGTGCGCCGTGGAAGGCCGATCTTGAGGCGCGGCTTGCCGAAATTGGCCAGACTCAAATTGCCAAAACGCCTGAGGTCAAGAAGCGGTAAGCGGCGCAGCTAATCCGATTGCGGGGGGCATGGCGCTATGCTAGTCCCCCCGCTCCAATGGGGTGAGTAAGGCAACCGTCCGATGACGAAAGCTGTTGTATCTGAATTGAAATTGGCATGAGTGAAGCCGATGCGGTGCATCCCGATGATCAGGAAGATGGCCATCATGCCAATGCTGGATCACTTTATAAGCTGATGATCGGGGCAGTTGGTATCGTGTTCGGCGATATCGGCACCAGCCCGATTTACGCGTTTCGCGAAACCTTTGCCGGGCATCACCCGCTCGCGCCTGATCCGCTCCATATCTACGGGGTATTGAGCCTGATATTCTGGTCAATGATGATCGTCGTTACGATCAAATATGTCCTGATTATCATGCGCGCCGATAATAAGGGTGAGGGCGGCAGCCTTGCTTTGCTCGCGTTGATTAACAGTAAGACCGAAGGCGCGCGCTGGACGGCACCGATTGTTTTGCTCGGCGTATTTGCGACCGCACTGTTCTACGGCGACAGCATGATAACGCCTGCAATGTCAGTGCTTTCAGCGGCTGAGGGACTTGCCGTTGTTGATCCGGGGTTCAGCAAATTCGTATTGCCGATTTCATTCGGGATTTTGGTTGGCATATTCGCGATCCAATCACGCGGCACCGCGAAGGTAGGCGCATTTTTTGGCCCGATCATGGTGTTGTACTTCACCGTGATCGCGGTTCTGGGGATTCTCCAGATCGCTCAAAATCCGCAAATCCTATGGGCATTGAATCCGGTGTATGCCGTGCAGTTTTTCCTCACTGACGGATTTATGGCATTTCTGGCGATGGGTTCGGTCGTGCTCGCAGTCACGGGCGCTGAGGCGCTTTATGCCGATATGGGGCATTTCGGGCGCAATCCGATCAAGCTGTCATGGTTGTGGTTTGTGATGCCGGGGTTGATGCTCAACTATCTTGGGCAGGGCGCGTTTATCCTCAGCCTGACCCCCGATGCAGCACTTGAAGCAATCAAGAACCCGTTCTTCCTGCTTGCGCCTGATACATTGCGTCTGCCGCTCGTTCTGCTTGCGATTGCGGCAACGATCATCGCCAGCCAAGCCGTCATTTCGGGCGCATTCTCGCTGACGCAGCAAGCGATCCAGCTTGGGTTTATGCCGCGTATGCGGATCATGCACACCAGCGAAAGCGCAGCGGGGCAAATCTACATTCCGTTCATCAACTGGACGCTGATGATCATGGTGTTGCTGCTGGTGATGTTCTTTGGTAGTTCGAGCAATCTTGCGGCGGCTTACGGGATCGCGGTGACCGGTGCGATGTTTATCGACACCTGCTTGCTTGCCGTTGTGCTGTTTAAGCTGTGGGAGTGGAACAAGACGCTGTCAGTGATCATTCTCGCGGTGTTCTTCACCGTTGATACAGCCTATCTCGCGTCAAACCTGACGAAGGTGCCAGACGGCGGCTGGTTCCCGTTACTTGTGGGTTTGATCGCATTCACGATGCTGACGACATGGGCCAAGGGCCGCAAACTGATGATGGAGCGGATGCGCGAAGCCGCGATGCCGATCAAGATTTTTGTGAGTTCAGCCGCAACCTCGGCCACGCGCGTTTCGGGAACGGCGGTGTTTATGACGTCATCGGCAGACGGCGTACCGCACGCGCTGCTCCACAATCTCAAGCATAATAAAATCCTGCATGAGCGGATTGTGCTGCTGACCATCAAGATTGCCAACGTCCCCTTTGTTGACCCCACCCGGCGCTGCAAGATGGAAGATTTGGGGCAGGGTTTCCACCGGATGATCCTTAAATACGGCTTTATGGAAGAGCCCAATGTGCCCGCCGCACTTTCTGAAGTGACCAGTTGTGGCCCGGCGTTCAAAATGATGGATACCAGTTTCTTCCTTGCGCGGCAGACTTTGCTGCCGTCATCGCGGCCGGGCATGGCGATCTGGCGAGAGCATTTATTCTCATGGATGCTGCGCAACGCGGAAAGCGCGATGGAGTTTTTCCGCCTTCCCACCAACCGGGTGGTTGAACTTGGCAGTCAGGTCGAAATCTGACGACCGCGCCGATTATTGTATCAGCGCTTTTGGGCGATGCCGATTTTGCATGGGCCGATGGTCTGCGGCGCGCGCATTTTCCGCCTGAACGCAATGTGCTGCGCGCGCATTTGACGCTGTTTCACCACTTGCCACCGAGCAGTGAGGGCGAATTGCTGGGGCGATTGCGCGCGGCGACGCATGATGTGCCACCGCCAGCGATGATCGACGGGCTGATGTCGCTTGGTTACGGCGTTGCCTACCGCGTGCGCAGCGATGCGCTCTGCCAAATCCGCGCTGACATTGCCGAAGCGTTCGCCACTATGTTGATTCCGCAAGATCAAGCCGCATGGCGGCCGCATATCACGGTCCAGAATAAGGCAAAGCCAGTTGCAGCCAAGGAATTGCTTGCCGTACTGTCAGCCGAATTCAAACCCCGCCCGCTAGTGATCGCAGGGCTTGCGGCGTGGCATTACCGGGGCGGGCCGTGGTCGCCAATTGCGGCGTACCGCTTCGGCGGGGGCAGGGCGATGAAAACACCGGCACCGCTCATCGCCAGTTGACCGCAAAATCGCCTCTGCTATAGGCGCGGTTCCCGTTTGGGGCGGAGTAGCTCAGCTGGTTAGAGCAGCGGAATCATAATCCGCGTGTCGGGGGTTCAAGTCCCTCCTCCGCTACCATATTTTTCCGGCAATTTATTCCTATATTGGGCGGCATGAGCAAAACCATTCAAACACGCATGTTGATCCTTGGATCTGGCCCGGCTGGACTTTCCGCCGCAATTTATGCCGCGCGTGCTGGCCTGAAACCCATCGTGGTTCAGGGCATTCAGCCCGGTGGGCAGCTTACCATCACCACTGACGTCGAGAATTATCCCGGCTTTCGCGATGTTGTCCAAGGCCCGTGGCTGATGGAAGAAATGACCGCGCAGGCCGAACATGTCGGCACAACGATGGTCTATGACATCATCGTTGATGTTAATGTATCTCAGCGCCCGTTCAAGCTTATCGGCGATGGCGGCGATATTTATCTCTGCGATACGTTGGTTATCGCCACGGGAGCGCAAGCACGTTGGCTTGGCCTTGAAAGCGAAACCGCGATGCAGGGCAAGGGCGTTTCGGCCTGTGCCACGTGCGACGGGTTCTTCTATCGCGGCAAAAAGGTTGCGGTAATCGGCGGCGGTAATACGGCGGTTGAAGAAGCGCTGTATATGACGAACCATAGCCAAGACGTCACCGTTATCCACCGCCGCGATTCGTTCCGCGCCGAAAAAATCCTACAAGACCGGCTGTTCGCGCACCCAAGCATCACCGTGCTATGGAATAAAGCAGTTGAGACATTTGTCGGCGGCGGTGATCCGGTTGGGCTGGTTGGGCTTGACCTAAAAGACACGGTGACCGGCGAAATCTCGCGGCTTGATGTTGACGGCGCGTTCGTTGCGATTGGCCATAAGCCAGCGACCGAGATTTTCGTTGAACGCCTGCCAATGGATAGCGACGGCTATCTGTTGGTTGAGGTTGGCAGCACACGCACGAGCATTCCCGGCGTATTCGCGGCGGGCGATGTCACTGACAAGATTTACCGTCAGGCGGTTACAGCGGCAGGGATGGGCTGCATGGCGGCACTTGATGCTGAAAAATTCTTGGCCCACGCGGAGTTTGCCGCGCGGGGTTGATCAGGTCTGACTGAGCGTTTCGATGATTGTATCACGCAGAGCTGCATAATCGTCCGCACTGGCAAAGCTGTGTGACGCGCTGGCGAGTTTTTTGATTTTGATATCGCTTCGCCTCCGTGCCGCCGAAAATGCTGGGCCATTCCAGGCATCGGCAAAGGCAATCGCGGTGCCGTCTTGTTCGGCGAGTAAAATCGTCACTGGCCCCTCGACTACGGCCAACCCTGCGGCGACGTCCTGTGCGAGCGATGAGGGGGCTTGCGGCTTGGAAATCCGCATGAGGCCGCCGATCAGCTTGCGGAGATTGATTGCGCCGGTAAATAGTCCAATCCACGCCTTTGGGTCTTTCATCCGTTCAGTATAGCGCGCGCGGATCGCGGCAGGCGGCGGAAGATCGTCGGTTGGTTCGACCACCCAGATATTGGTGAGGATATGCACGGCGATCCCCGTTGGTCGGTGAAGCAACAGTGCGGACGCCGCATCGCAATTGCCGAATGCGACGATCCGCGTCAATTCTGGGCAGGCGTCGCGAAAGGCGGTGATGGCGGCGGCGATATCGGGGCCGCTTTTGGTGAAGCCACCATTTTCGCCTTCGCTATCGCCAATGCCGCGCCGATCAAAGCGGAACACTGGATAGCCAGCGGCGGCGATATCGCCTGCCAATTTCGCCATGCCCCGGTGCGCGCCGATACGGATTTCGTTGCCGCCAGAAACGATGAGCAAGCCAGCAGTGCCGGGCGCTTCATCAAGTGTTGCAGCCAATGTGACACCTTCGCAGGGAAAGTTCAGCAATCGGCGCATTGCTTTACCCAATCGGTGAGATCAGCAACAAGTTTAGCCGCAAGTTCTGGGTCATCCCCTGGTTCGGCGCGCCGCCATAGCGGCGTTCCTGCCACGCGCGTATCAGCATCGCCCGCATCGCTTTCAAGGCGAAGCGTGCGTAGTGGAACCAGTGGACAGGGTATAGCACTTTCAAGCGCATTCAGAAAACTATCACTGATCGCGTGCCCAGCATAAAGCGCGCTACCGCTCAATTGGGTGCGCCTGAGATCGCGGGCGATGCGCGCACCCGTTTCGGGGGCAAAGCGCCAACAACCCTTCGCTGCAACTGCGCCGTCAAGCAGTGCGCCGCCACGTAGTGAGGCGACGACTTCTGGTTTGATTGCATCTACCACTGCCTTCAGTGCGTCTTGCCAGTCATCAAATGAAACTGCGCTGATATCGAGAAGGCTTTCGCCTGTGCCCGGAAGGTCAGGCAAAACCGAGCCAATTCCATTATTGGCAAGCCCGCGCATCACGCTTGAAAGCAATCGCCGGCAACGATTTTTTTCTTCAAATAATGGTTCTATTATAATAATTTGCAGTGGATAATTAACACCGTGTCTGAGACATAACTCATTGCCACCGCGCCATGAATAAGTGTCAGTCACCTGCTGACTTTGGCTTCGAGAAAGCGGGTGAGGCTACCGAAACTTTCGAGCATTTCGCCGTCAAGCTCATCATCCTCGATGATGATCCCGAGCCGGTCTTCAAGTTCAGTCAACAGATTGGCGACCGCCATTGAATCAAGCTCTGGAAGCGTACCGAACAGCCCGCTGTCACCGTCAAGCGCATCGGCGCGCGCAGGGCTTAGCCCAAGCACATCAACGAGAACGCCCCGCACGATCGTATCGACGCTATGCTGTTGTGTCGTCACGCTCATTAAACCCCTATACTGTACCGAATGCGCGTTAGCGTCGGTGCACGCGGGCGACAAGCGCAGAGATGAATGCGCGCGCCGCCCCAATCAGTCCGCTGGCGCGCCTTGGATTATAGGCGTCGATCCGGTCAAGCGGCGCACGCGCGTCCATCCAATCGGCTTTGTAAGGCTCATCACCAGTGCCAAAATCAATCACATCAACCGCGTCTTGATGAATGACATGCTGAAACAGCGCGCGTGACAGGATGGTGCCCGGCGAAAGTTCGCGCGCACTTTCACGGTGAGCAAGCTTGTGAATATAGGCGGTGCCGCGCTCAACCGTCCAATATTGCGCGGCGACGGCAACGCCCTCCAATCGGCAAATCCCGAGCCTGAGACAGCCAGCCGTGCCTTCAAAAACGGCAGTTTCGCGCAGGAATGCGGGCGATCCCTCTTCGGGTTTCCAGCTATCGGCGTACACCGCTTCAAATTCTTCCCATGCGGCTTCATCAAATTGATCGTAGATAGTGACGTCAAAATCGGCCTTGCCGTTTTTGCGCTTATAGGTGCTGCGCAATTGGCCGGGGCGCGCCGCCCAATAGTCTTCGAACGAAAGCCCGGAGACATGGGCTGTCCAGCTTGTTGAGACTTGAGTGCTGAACACGAACCAGCCCGAACGTTTGAATGCGCGTGACAGCAAATCGGATGATCCATCGCCGCGCGGCACGGGGCTTAGTGAAATGCTGGCTGGCGCACTCCGCATTTTGCCGAGTCGTGTGGCAATCGCCTTGAGCATTAATAGTTTGCGGCTGTTGTCAGGATTGCCCGCGAAAATCGGGCGATATGCAAAACTATACCAGTTCGCGAGTCCCTTAAACTGACCGTTATTGTCACATTTGAGGAACAGCCATGCCAGCGCCCCTTCTGATGCGGCGCGCGCGATGAGCGGTGTTTTGGTTGACCTGGAATGACGCAATATACGGCGCAACCAGTCAATCCGGTCGAACAGGTGCGACTGTCCTTCGCGGGTGAGTTGATCGGTTGGATCAAGGCTTGCAGCATCGAGGCTGGTCAGCAATTCTCCCTTAACCCACACCATGCTAGAGACGCCCCACAGATTAAAACTATACTCAATCAAGGATCGATATTGCCCGCCTTAGACCCCGCTCCAAGACCGCTCGACCATTTGGTGAGTTTGGGTTCCAATAACGACACCGCGTTAATAAGCCGTGATCAGTCGTATGACTATGACGCGCTTCACGCGGTTGTTGGAAAAATGGCGGCAGCGCTGATCGCGCAGGGGCTAATCGCGGGAGACCGCGTCGCGACGTGGCTCCCCAAGACAATCGAGGCGTGCGTCATGCCACTCGCGGCGGCGCGTGCTGGGCTGGTGCATGTGCCAATCAATCCGCTGCTCAAACGCGCGCAAGTCGCGCACATATTGGCTGATAGCGGAGCGCGGATACTGATTACCGCGAAGGGCAGGGCGGATGCGCTTGAAGCGGGGGATTGCCCCGAAGGCTGTATGCTTTGGCTTGAGGATACGCTGCGCGATGCAATGATGACTGCGGAACCAATGCCGCTGTCTGCGCGCAATCCGAATGAACTTGCGGCGATTCTTTACACCTCTGGTTCAACGGGCAAGCCCAAGGGCGTGATGCTTAGCCATGCCAATATGTGGCTCGGCGCGATTAGCGTGGCGCATTATTTAGGCCTTACGCGCGCTGACCGCATACTCGGTGTTTTGCCGCTCAGTTTTGATTATGGCCAGAATCAATTGCTCTCAGCGTGGGCCGCAGGGGCGAGCGTGGTGCCCCTTGATTATCTGCTCGCCAAGGATGTCGCGAAAGCGGTTGCGCGGTACGAGATTACGACGCTTGCAGGCGTGCCGCCGCTATGGCTGCAACTGCTTGATCATGATTGGCCGCCTGAAAGTGCTGCGCGGTTGCGGCGGATTACCAATTCGGGCGGTGCGCTGACCCCTGTGCTGATTGATCGGCTCCGCGCGCGTTTTCCGGCGGCGGATATCGTGCCGATGTACGGCCTGACTGAGGCATTTCGTTCAACATGGCTTGATCCAGCGCGCGTTGCGGCGCATCCGACGTCTATGGGCCGTGCCATTCCTTTTGCCGAAATCCTTGTCATTCGCGGCGATGGCCGCGTGGCGGAGGATGATGAACCCGGTGAGCTTGTCCATAGCGGGCCACTGGTGGCGCAGGGTTATTGGAATGACGCACAGCGCACGGCCGAGCGTTTTCGGCCAGCGCCGCCTGCTTCGGAATATGGCGGCATTGCGGTATGG
Organism: Sphingomonadales bacterium; assembly: GCA_043728175.1. GTDB lineage: Bacteria > Pseudomonadota > Alphaproteobacteria > Sphingomonadales > Sphingomonadaceae > Aquisediminimonas. The sequence goes on along the minus strand of JAYTMV010000265.1, from coordinate 2,489 downwards.
TCAGGTGATACGGTGCGGCGCGACGGACAAGGCCTGCTCTATTTTGTTGGACGTGACGATGAAATGATCAAGGTTTCGGGCAACCGGATCAGTCCGTCAGAGATTGAAGAGGCAGCCGCTGCCAGCGGGGTTGCGGCAGAGGCGGTGGCTTTTGGTGTTGCTGATGAACGGCTGGGGCAGGCGGTGGTGCTGGTTATTTGCGGCGACGCATTAAACGAAGCGGTACTGCGCGATTATCTCAAGCGTGAGCTGCCCGGCTATATGGTGCCACGCGAAATCATTTGGCGCGAGACGCTCCCGCGCAATGCCAATGGCAAATTTGATCGCGCCGCAATCAAGGCGGGGGTCGCGACATGAAACCAATGGGCACTATCCCGGCACATTTTGCGGCTGACGACGCAGGACGCCTGATGATTGGCGGTGAAGATGTTGAAACGCTTGCCGCGCGCGCGGGCGATACGCCGCTGTTCGTTTATGATTTCGCGCTGATCAAAGCGCGGATCGCGCGGTTTCGCGCCGCGTTTCCGGCTGAGCTTGCGCTCCACTATGCGATAAAGGCCAATCCAATGCCCGCATTGCTCACAGCGATTGCGCCGCTGGTTGACGGGCTTGATGTGGCTTCCGCAGGCGAGATGGCTTTGGCGCTCAAATCGGGCGGGCGGCACATTTCGTTCGCGGGGCCGGGCAAGCGTGACCGTGAGCTTGAGGCGGCGATTGTCGCGGGGGTTACGCTCAATCTCGAATCCGAGGGCGAGGCGCACCGCGCTCTCTCCATCGCTGACCGCCTCGGCACCGCGCCCAAGCTCGCAGTGCGGGTCAATCCCGATTTTGATCTGCGTGGCTCGGGGATGCGGATGGGCGGCGGGGCAAAGCCGTTCGGGGTTGATGCTGACCGCGCGGCGGCGCTCGTCAAATCGCTGATCGCGGCAGGCGCGGATTGGCGCGGGTTTCATATTTTTGCTGGATCACAAGCGCTTGATGCCGAAGCCATCGCAACGACGCAGGGGCAAACGCTTGATTTGGCCGAAGCACTTGCCGATGCGATTGGCGCGGTGCCGCCGCTGGTCAATCTCGGCGGCGGATTTGGTATCCCTTATTTTCCCAAGGACATCCCGGTTGATCTTGAACGCGTGGGTGAAGCGCTGTCTGCGCGCTTGGCTGCACTGCCGCAAAGTCTTGCCAATACCCGCTTTGCGATTGAGCTTGGCCGTTATCTGGTGGGCGAAGCCGGGGTTTATCTGACGCGGATTGTTGACCGCAAGACCAGCCACGGGGAGGTTTTTCTCGTGACTGACGGCGGGCTGCATCATCAGCTTGCGGCATCTGGCAATTTCGGCACGGTGGTGCGGCGTAACTATCCAGTCGCGATTGCATCGCGCTTTGCGGATGTGCCGCAAGAGGTGGTGAGCATCGTTGGTTGCCTGTGCACCCCGCTTGACCGGCTTGGTGACACGGTGAGCGTTCCGCGCGCTGAGGTGGGGGATTTGGTCGCGGTGTTTATGGCCGGGGCTTATGGTCGTTCGGCCAGCCCAAGCGGGTTTCTCGGTCATCCCGAACCAGCCGAATTGTTGGTTAACGCCTGAAACAGTCTTGCCGCGCGGTTAATCCTAACAATATTTTCACCTATTTGCCTGATAACGGATAGCGAACTTCGTCTTGTTTTGCCCTCATTCATGGGAGTGGAGGCATGCGCGCGGCGTCGTAAGGTTAAGGATTTTGTCATGCGTCTTGCTCTTTCATCAAAGCTGTTGCTCGGCGTGAGCCTTGGCGCAGTCGCCCTTAGTGGCTGTTCAACCAGCGCGACGGGGCCAAAATTGCCCCCGGCAAGCTTTGTGACTGCGCAGGAAGGGCCGGGCGAGGAATATATCATCGGCCCGCTTGATACGCTGACGATTTTCGTCTGGCGCAATCCAGAGCTTGGCGCAAAAGTGCAAGTACGCCCCGATGGCCGCATCACGACGCCGTTGATTGAGGATATGCCCGCCGTCGGCAAAACCCCGACGATGCTCGCGCAAGACATCAAGGTTCAGCTTTCGCAATATATCAATGAGCCGCTGGTTTCAGTGATTGTCGATAATTTCGCTGGCACATTCTCTCAGCAAATCCGCGTGGTCGGCGCGACTGAAAAGCCCGCCTCAATCCCCTACCGTGCGAATATGACCTTGCTTGACGCGATGATCGCGGTTGGCGGCCTGTCTGAATTTGCCGCCGGAAACCGCGCGCGTCTGATCCGTCAAAACCGTGAGACCGGCAAGCAGACCGAATATGCGGTGAAAATTGGCGATCTCCTCAAACGCGGCGATTCGCGGGCGAATGTCCGGCTTGAACCCGGTGACGTGATCATCATCCCCGAATCGGCGTTTTGACGGGCGAATAATGGAAAGCCTTTATCAACAAGTACGGATTGCGATCCACAGCATCTGGAAACGGCGCTGGCTGGCGCTCGGCGTTGCGTGGGGCGTTGCGCTGCTCGGCTGGCTCGTCGTCAG
>JAYTMV010000264.1:0-3180 GCA_043728175.1 Sphingomonadales bacterium | reverse complement strand
TATGGGAACCAGCAATAATCACGGTGACATGCGTGCGCATCAGGATACTTATTCGGGTGTCATGGGCCTGCTGAAGTGGGGAACGGTCGCTTCGGCCATCGTTGCGGCCATCGTCATCTTCTTGATCGCAGGCTGACGTGATAAAAATCGCAGTCCTCAAGGAAAGCGCCGCTGGCGAAAGCCGCGTTGCCGCATCCGCCGAAACCGTCAAGAAATTCATCGGCCTTGGTGCGTCGGTTTCGATAGAAGCCGGCGCAGGCGCAGGCGCTTCGGTATCAGACGCTGACTATACCGCTGCCGGGGCAAGCGTCGGTGCGCTCTCCGCGACGATCAAGGATGCTGACATCATCCTCGGCGTGCAGGGGCCGGATCCCAAATCACTCAAAGGAGCCAAATCGGGCGCATGGCTTGTCGCTGGCCTTAATCCCTTTGTTGAACGCGCGCGGATTGATGAATATGCCAAGGCTGATGTTGAGGCATTGGCGATGGAATTCATGCCGCGTATCACGCGCGCCCAGTCAATGGATATTCTTTCAAGCCAGTCGAACCTCTCGGGCTACAAAGCGGTGCTTGATGCGGCGAGCGAGTATGGCAAGGCATTCCCAATGATGATGACGGCGGCGGGCACAGTGTCTGCGGCGCGTGCCTTTGTTATGGGCGTGGGCGTTGCAGGGCTACAGGCGATTGCAACTGCACGTCGCCTCGGTGCGCAAGTGTCGGCCACTGACGTGCGCTCGGCCACCAAGGAACAGATTGAATCGCTTGGCGCCAAGGCGATTTTCGTTGAGGATGTCAAAGGCATCGAAGGCGAAGGATCGGGCGGCTATGCCACCGAAATGTCCGACGAGTATAAGGCCGCGCAAGCCGCGCTCGTCTCAAGCCATATCGCCAAGCAGGATATCGTGATCACCACAGCGCTGATCCCCGGTCGACCGGCCCCGCGCTTGATCAGCGACGCGCAAATTGCGAGCATGAAGCCCGGCAGCGTGATCGTCGATCTCGCGGTTGAAGCGGGCGGCAATGTCGAAGGTGCGGTTGCAGGGCAAGTCACCATCATCCACGGCGTCAAGATCGTCGGCCACAAGAATGTTCCCGGACGTTTGGCAACTGATGCATCAGCGCTGTTTTCGCGCAATCTCTTCAATTTCCTCTCGGCCTTTTGGGATAAGGAGGCGGGCCGTCCCGTCCTTCCCGATGATGATGAGATCACCAAAGCCATCCGCCTGACGCAGGGCGGCAAGGTTGTGAATGAAAGGCTGCTCGGGTGAGTCGGCAATCGCCAAACATTCAGTTTTAGGGGTTAATCCATGGAATTCATCTCAATCTTGAGCATCTTCGTAATGGCCTGTTTTGTTGGTTATTATGTCGTCTGGTCGGTTACGCCTGCTCTGCATACGCCGCTGATGGCGGTGACGAACGCGATCTCGTCAGTGATTATCGTCGGCGCGCTGATTGCATCGGCAGCGGGCGGTAGTGCTACCTCAAAATGGCTTGGGCTGATCGCCGTTGTATTTGCGAGCATTAACATCTTCGGTGGCTTTGCCGTCACCGCGCGGATGCTCGCCATGTATAAGAAGAAAGAGCGCTAGAGCGCAAAATGGTTTTGGCAAGAGCTGATATGACCGAACGGGGAAAAGACTGATGCACGATGCCGCCTTCTCAATCAAAGACTTGGCCCCGCTCGCCTACCTGATATCAGGGGTGTTCTTCATTCTCGCACTGCGGGGGCTGTCATCACCTAGTTCTTCGCAGCGTGGCAATCGCTTCGGCATCGCGGGAATGGGTCTTGCGGTTGGAACAACGTTATTCCTCAATGATGTTGCCTCACTGCCTGAAATTATGGGTGCAATCGCTATTGGTGGTGTCATCGGCTGGGTCACGGCAAGGCGCATCGCAATGACCGATATGCCGCAGCTTGTGGCGGCGTTTCACAGTTTGGTTGGCATGGCAGCGGTTTTGGTCGCCGCCGCCGCCTATCTCAATCCCCAAGCTTTTGGAATTATCGACACGCTGACGAACGAAATTAACAAGGTCAGCCGCGTTGAAATGGGGCTTGGCATCGCGATTGGTGCGATCACGTTCAGCGGTTCAGTTATCGCCTTTCTCAAGCTCAACGGCAATATGTCAGGCGCGCCGATCATGCTGCCGGGGAGGCATATCATCAATCTTGGCACACTTGCCGGGATTATCGGCCTGACCGGCTACTTCTTAACCGACCAAAGCCCATGGGTGTTTTGGACGATTACTGCGCTTGCTTTCCTGATCGGCTTCCTCCTGATCATCCCGATTGGTGGCGCTGATATGCCCGTCGTGGTGTCGATGCTCAACAGCTACTCGGGCTGGGCTGCGGCTGCGATGGGCTTCACGCTCCAAAATACGGCCATGATCATCACCGGCGCGCTGGTTGGTTCATCGGGTGCGATCTTGTCCTACATCATGTGCAAGGCGATGAACCGCAGCTTTATCTCGGTGATTGCTGGCGGCTTTGGTGCCGCGCCAGAGGCAGGCGGAGCGGCTGCGAAGACTGACCGTCCGTGGAAGCGCGGATCAGCTGAAGACGCGGCCTTCCTAATGGGCCAAGCAGAGCAAGTTATCATTGTTCCCGGTTACGGCATGGCGGTGGCGCAGGCACAACATGCGCTGCGCGAAATGGGTGATCTCCTCAAGAAAGAGGGCGTGAAGGTCAAGTATGCGATCCATCCTGTTGCGGGCCGTATGCCGGGGCATATGAACGTGCTGCTCGCCGAGGCCAACGTACCTTATGACGAAGTGTTTGAACTTGAAGACATTAACAGCGATTTCGCGCAGAGCGATGTCGCGTTCGTCATCGGCGCGAACGATGTGACCAACCCAGCGGCCAAGACCGATAAGACGTCACCCATCTACGGAATGCCCATTCTTGACGTTGAAAAAGCCAAGACAGTGCTGTTCGTCAAACGCTCAATGGGCGGGGTTGGCTATGCCGGGGTTGATAACGACGTATTCTATATGGATCAGACCATGATGCTGCTCGCCGACGCCAAAAAAATGGTTGAAGACATCTGTAAAGCGCTTGCGCACTAGATATTGGGATAATTCATCGCCAAGGATGCATCCGTAATGGATGCATTTAAGCACAATGAGCTATATAAATTAATAAACTTTACGCGCACTTAGCTGCGCGACTCTCGATTCAACGTT
>JAYTMV010000263.1:0-2201 GCA_043728175.1 Sphingomonadales bacterium | reverse complement strand
GTCGTGAGCGTCGCACCAATCATTGCATAGGGGAAGCCCGACGACAGCCCGACGAAAAAGGCCGCAAGCGATTCCTTTTCAAAATAGGGCTTTATCGCGCCAATGATGCTCCGGTTTTCCGCTACGGTTTGGCTTGCTTCACTCAACGCACTTGCTCCCAAGCAATTTTGGGGCGAACTTAACGCGAAATTCGGGTAAGGATAGCCCTTATGAACATGATGACACCGACGGCCGGACAGATGGCGCTGGCACAGCAAATCGCCGATGGCCAAGCACGGCGGGCGGATGCGATCAGCCATGTGCCAGTCTCAGTCTATGTTGATCCGGCCCATTTTGAGGCTGAGCAAGCGCGGCTCTTCAACCGACTGCCGCAGGTGATTGCGCCCTCAGCGCTAATCTCCGAACGCAATATGGCTGTGCCGCATGATGGGTTTGGCACGCCTCTCCTCATTACCCGCGACGGCGATGGCAAGGCGCATGTGTTCCGCAACGTCTGTCAGCACCGGGGCACACGCCTTGTCGAAGGCAGCGAAATTCAGTGTGCCGCGCGCCTCGTCTGTCCGTATCATGCGTGGACATATAAGACCGATGGCAAGCTGATCGGCCTGCCGCGCCCCGAAACCTTTCCAGGCCTTGATAAATCAGCGCACGCCTTGAAGGAATTGCCAAGCCATGAATCGGGCGGGCTGATCTGGTTCGCCTTTGATGACGCCGCCGATTTTGCAGAGGCATCCGCAATCGGCCCTGATTTCGATGCGTTCAATCTTGGCGAACTGCACCTTTTCAATCGCCGCACGCACGATGTTGCGGGCAATTGGAAGCTGATCATGGATGCGTTCCTCGAAAGCTATCATGTCCTGCGCCTCCACGCGAATACGATTGGCCCGTTCTTCAAGGACGGCGTGACGGCGGGCGATACAGTTGGCGCGCACCAGCGTTCAGCGGTTGGGCGCGCGGCTGAACTTGCTGATATCGATATGGGCAATTGGCCGCAGCTTCGTTCGGCCGTGACCTTTGCCTACCAATTGTTCCCCGCAACGGTAGTTGTGGTCAGCCCCGACTATGTCAACCTGATGGTGCTAATGCCGCAAGGCGTTGGGCGCACGCTGGTTGAGGATTTCATGCTGATCCCCGAAGCGCCTGTCACCGAAAAAGCGCAGAGTCATTGGCAACGCAGTTGGGATTTGCTCGACGGCGGCGTATTCGGCAGCGAAGATTTTCGCGCGGTCGCGCTTGGCCAGCAAGGACTTGAAACCGGCGCGATCAGCCAGTTAACGCTTGGCACATTAGAGGCAGGAATACGCCGCTTTCATGATGTGGTCGAGGCACGGATGGCAGCCTAGTTTAATTCACCGTTTGCCCTGAGCCTGTCGAAGGGTTGCCTTTCTTTCTCCATCGTTTGAAGAAAAAAGACAGGGCTTCGACAAGCTCAGCCCGAACGGGTTGGGTTTGCTCTGAACCCTCAAATATACCGCGCCGCCATAATCCGCCCTGCAGTGCCCAACTGCACCACCAAAGCATAACGATCCGCACCCGGAGCCTTGAACACATCACCCGGCACGGTGAACGTTAGCTTGCCACCCCGCCAGCGCGCCACGTTAGTATCTGACAGCGCAACATTGGTATATTTGATCGAACGCCCGCCATTTTCGCCGCGACCAATCCGCACCATGCTTTCGCTTTTGAGCGCAACGACTGTGACTGTGGCAACTGATGGCGTCGTGCCGTCAATCGTCACAACCCGCCCGCCGTCATCTGAGCGCACTGCGCTGACCGAGGGGCCGGGGCGCTTTTTCTCAGCGGCGATCAATTGGCGAAGCTCGCTCTCACGGTTGCCAACGGCGGCATCGCCGCCTTGGATAACACTTTGCGGGGTATAAACCCCTGCCCCGCGCCCGCCGCGTGCGGCATAGGCATTCTGCAGCGAGGTATTGGCTTCACGCGCGAGCGTATCTTTCCAGCCCAAGCGATCCCAATAGGTCACAGGCCGCGTAATCACGACAGTGTTCGGCTCCTTCGCCAGCCGTTCGGCAATTGCGTCTGCTGGTGGGCAGGATGAGCAGCCTTGGCTGGTGAACAGCTCAACCGCAACCGGCGTTGATGGCACGTTTTGCGATAGGGCGGCGGTTCCGGCAACGGCAATAACGGCAAGCGCAACAGCGCCGATCACAACACGCATGGTCAATCTCCTGAAATTTCTC
>JAYTMV010000262.1:0-6978 GCA_043728175.1 Sphingomonadales bacterium | reverse complement strand
TGGGATATCGCGGCGTTCATCCTGCCCTTCGCCAAGCCCGTCTGGCATGAGCTCAACGAAGCCAAAAAACGCGGCGACCGCATCCTGTTTGAAGGCGCGCAGGGGATGCTGCTTGACGTTGATCATGGCACCTATCCGTTTGTGACGAGTTCAAACACGATTGCGGGCACCGCCTCGGGCGGATCAGGGCTCGGCCCCTCCTCGGTTGGCTTCGTGCTTGGCATCGTCAAGGCCTACACCACGCGCGTTGGCGCAGGCCCATTCCCGACTGAACTTGAGGACGAAACTGGGCAGCGATTGGGCGAGCGTGGCCATGAATTCGGCACCGTCACCGGGCGCAAACGCCGCTGCGGCTGGTTCGACGCCGTCCTTGTGCGCCAATCAGTCGCGGTCAGCGGCATCACCGGCATCGCGCTGACCAAGCTTGACGTGCTTGACGGATTTGATCGCTTAAAAATCTGCACTGGCTACATGATCGGCGAAAAAAGCTACGACTACCTCCCCCCCCACGCCGCCGACCAAGCCCGCGCCGTGCCCATCTATGAAGAAATCGAAGGCTGGAGCGAAACCACCGCAGGCGCCAGAAGCTGGGCCGACCTGCCCGCCCAAGCAATCAAATATGTGAAGCGGGTGGAGGAATTGATTGGGTGCCCGGTGGCGCTGGTGAGTACGAGTCCGGAGCGTGAGGATACGATTTTGGTCAGGGATCCGTTTTTGGATTGAGGGGGAATGACCCTTTGAGTCTAGAGAACATTGCATCTTAGCCAACACGGCTTTAGCACGTTGTAATGTTGACTCGCATAGAAATTGACGGATTCAAGACATTCAAAAACTTTTCATTGGATTTTGAACCACTGACGGCGATCGTTGGCCCCAATGCGAGCGGAAAATCTAACCTTTTCGATGCAATTCGTTTCCTGTCACGCTTGGCACAATCAGACATACGCTCGGCAATGACAGAGCTGCGGGGTCAGCCTGAAGAGCTGTTTCGTCAAACTGCGGCAGGTGCAAGCGAAACGATTAAATTTGCTGTTGAGGTTTTTCTGGATCCAACTGGCAAAGACTCGTTTGGAACCTCTTATCAAGTAAAGGCTCAGCGACTTCGATACGAGCTACATTTAGGTCTCCTGCGTAATTCTGACGGTCATGCGCGCAGCGTGGTTGTGACACATGAGCGTTGTGGGCCGATAAAAAAATCTGATGACCGAGCGCAATATCTCCGTGGAGTTAAAATTAGTTACAACGCAAATGTTTCTGATTTTATCAGGCAAAGCGAGGACAGGTCTGCCATAGAAGTGAGGCAAGACGGCCGACAGAAGCACGGCAAACCTATGAAATTTTCGATTGAGGAAGCCAGCCGTTCAGCTCTATCTACGATCACGACAGCCGAATTTCCTCATTTATACGCGCTTCGGGAGTTTTTGGGAAATATCAAATTTCTAGAGATAAATCCTCAGTCTGCCAGACGCTCAAATGATATATTTGAAGAGCGCTATCTAAAACCGGACGCCTCCAATTTATCTGCTGTTCTTGCGCGTCTGAAAGATGAAACTGGCAATGCTGATAGACCGGATGGCGTGCTGGCAGATATTGCGGCGGATCTTTCAGCGCTCATACCAGCGGTAACCACGCTCGATGTTCAGAATGATCCGACAAAACGACAATATGCATTTTCAATCGGCTTTGCCGGGGATCTTACTTTCAGTTCCCGTGTAATTTCGGATGGCACCCTAAGACTACTGGCATTACTGACCTTGTTGAATGACCCTGACCGCAAAGGCACCCTCTGTTTTGAAGAACCAGAGAACGGTGTTCATGAAGGGCGCATTCCGATGCTTGTCCAGATTCTGCGCGCAGCAGCAAATTTTTGGTTGGAGAATGCAGATGTTGGCTCATTTCAGGTTCTCATTAATACTCATTCTCCCAAGGTTATGAGTAATTTGCACGACAATGAGATTGTCGCAGCAGACATGGTTGTTGATATAGATGCTGCTCAACATAGTAGGGAAATGAGAACGAGAATGCGGTCGGGCTTATCGCGAGAAACAGATTTGTTTGATGTCGAGCACAATCTCACCCGCTTTGAAGTGGAGCGTCTCCTTCAAGATAGCTCGGCAATGGCGTGACTTACGTTTGTTGGGCCGCTCTTTATGAGGGTAATTCAGACCGAGCTTACTTCAATATCTTGATCCCACGCGTTATTGAAAATTTGCTCGTTAAAGAAGGTATCCGAAATTCATACGTTACGACGAGCCCAACGGTAGAGTTGGGCAGGAGGGGCCGTTCAGTGGAGGCTGTCGCTGCCGAGGCGTGTGAAGCCAAGGACGCTTTTTATCTTGTCGTTATTCATGCAGACACTGGTGGCCGGGCTCAGAATGAGAATATTGGTGCGCGATCTGTTCAGTACTGCGAAGCGATGCAAGAACGTTGCGCTTGGCCGCCCCAGCGATGCATTGTTATGACTCCATCCCACGAAATGGAAGCTTGGGTGCTTGCAGATCCATCGGCGATAACATCAGCATTTGGATATCGAGGGAATGCGAGAGACTTGGGACTGCCCGATAATCCCCAAGAGGCTGAACGCCTTGTCGATCCTAAAGCGATTCTCTCGGCAGCCGTTCAACAGATTCGAGGGCGGCGATCACCTGACCGAATGGAACAGTTGCTTCCGGCGATTGCGCAACGGCAGAACATAGAATCCTTGCGAAAATCTCGATCTTTCTTGGAATTTGAGAATAATCTGCGAGCTGGCTTAGCTAACCTCGGTTGTCTCCCGGCTTGAACCGAGATTTCATGGTCACAATAACAATTTTCGCCGAGTGTCTTTTCGTTCCTCCCGCACCAAAACTCTTTACCATAGTTAATTTTCATGATATGTTCCTTCTATAGTTCAATACCCCACCCCTCGTTTACCCTCTCTCAGGGCGTCGCTGTGGCCCGCCCGTTGCACGGTATTTCCCAACTTGAGCGGGGCCAGAAAAGATACCGATTCAGTGTCAACTTCCTGAGATTTGCGCGGTTTTTTGAAAAGAGGTTTTCTTCAACAACTATGGTCTTTTCCATTCTTCCCCTTCGCGCCTTTGCGCCTTCGCGTGAGATTAGATACTCAGCTTTCCGCGCGCGGGGCGATTGAATGGGTTCACGCAAAGGTGCAAAGACGCGAAGAAGAGGGATGGGGCGACACAGCGCGTGAGACTTGAGGCGCATTTTGGGCTTTTCTGGCCATACCGAATCGTGAAACCGTCACATTTGGCGGCTAATCGGAATTATGACTGTTAAGTCGGTAGCAAAATGACATCTCGTGAAACCACGTCCGCGCTGGCGCGTCGGTGGGATGCGAGTGTTGAGCGAGAGGCGGCGGATTGGGCGCGGCTCATTGGCTTTGGTGCCATCCAGTGGCCGTGGCTGCTTAGAAGCCTGTACGGCGGGCGTAAGCGTGACAAGGCGGCGCTGCTCGTGCGGCTTGGCCTTGCCCCCGATGCGTTGCCCAATCTTGGCAGTTGGAAAGCCGATACCGGGCTGCTCACGCTGATCGTTGATCTGATTTTTGAACATCGCCCCAAGACTGTGGTTGAATTGGGTGCAGGGGCTTCAACGCTGATCGCGGCGCGCGCCATTCAACGCGCGGGCTATGGTGGGCGGCTTGTAAGCTATGATCAACATGCCGATTTTGTCGCCGCGACCTCGGCATGGCTGGCCGATAATGATGCGGCGGCCGAAATCCGCCATGCCCCGATTGCCTCGCCGTCGGGGCGTTGGTCTGATCTTTGGTATGATCTTGACGGCGTGCCGGATACGATCGACCTCCTGCTCATCGATGGGCCGCCGTGGGCGATTGATGCGCAGGTGCGCGGCAAGGCGCAGTGCCTGTTTGACCGGATGGCCCCCGGCGCGCTTGTTGTGCTTGATGATGCGGCGCGGCCCGGCGAGCGGCTCGTGGCCAAACAGTGGAAACGTGATTGGCCGATGGTTGAATGGCATTATGTGGCGGGGATCAAGGGTACACTGATCGGGCGCTGGCCCTAAATCAGTCGGGATAGGTCTTCGCCACATAGCCAAGCGTTTCGGCCACCATTTCTTCAAGCACGGCCATATCCACATCGCTCAACCGCTTGATATAGAGGCAGGATTTGCCGAGCTTATGCTTGCCGAGGCGGGCAAGCTGCGCTTCTTTGTCCGCATAGCCGTCGATCAGATAAAGCACCGTTTGCCCCTTACGCGGTGAGAAACCGATGCGGGGCGAATTGCCCTCTCGGCCGCTGTCATATTTATAGTGATAGCGGCCAAAGCCGATGATGCTTGGGCCCCACATTTTGGCTGGCTCGCGCGAAAGCCGCGCCATCATCGCCGCAATCATATACGCATCGGCGCGCTGGGTTTCGTCCGCCACGGCGTCGATGAAGGCGGTCACGTCCGCACTGGTTGCCTGCGTTTTATTCTCTGCCATAATCTCCTCCCGCACTCCCCCCATATTTAGCAGAGGCATGTTAGCGGTCAAATCAGCACAGGCTGAACAGCTTGCATTAATCGATTGATGTTATCAAATATCATTGAACATAAGGAGAGTCTGTAATGCGTATGTTTGTGATGCTCACCCTTTCGTCGCTGTTGCTCGCCGGATGCGGGCGTGCCGGGCATGATCCGCGCGGCGTTGAACACGGCGAAGTTCTGCTCCGTGTCAGTGCCACCGGAGATGCCGAAACACGCCCCGATCTTGCAACGTTCAGTGCTGGGGTTTCAAGCCTTGGTGCCTCATCACAAGCGGCAACGCAGGCCAACAACGTGAAGATGAACAAGGTGATGGCGGAGGTCGAAGCACTCGGCGTCAAACGTGATGACACCCAAACGCAAAGCCTTTCGGTCAACCGGATCGATTATGGCCGCAATCGTGGGCAATATGAGGCGACCAACAGCGTCAGCGTCAAAATCCGCAAGATTGACAGCGCAGGCGAAGTGATTGCCGCCGCAACCGGGGCCGGCGCAAACATTCTCTCTGGCCCGCAGCTCACCGTTGATGACCGTGAGGCGGCGAGCCTTTCAGCTTATGCCGCTGCTTATAAGGCCGCCCGCGCGCGCGCCGATGCCTATGCCAAGGCAGCCGGGTTGAAAGTGGTGCGCATCCTTTCAATCACTGATGGTAGTGCGATGGGGGCGCCAATGCCCTATGCAATGGATGCGATGGCCGTCCAAACGGTGGCCCCTGAGCAGGCGGCCCCGCCGATCCGCGCAGGCCTCAACACCAGCACCGCGCAGGTTCGGGTAGATTTCGCACTGTCGCAGTAACCGCTGTGCTTGCAACCCGGTTCAGGCGGCGCTAACCGCGCGGCTATGACAGATACCATCAAACGCGTCGTCCTCGCTTATTCGGGCGGGCTTGATACCAGCGTCATCCTGAAGTGGCTTCAGGTGACTTACGGCTGTGAGGTCGTCACCTTTACCGCCGATCTGGGGCAGGAAGGTGAGCTTGAGCCCGCGCGCGCCAAGGCGGTGATGATGGGCGTTCGCCCTGAGCATATTTATATAGACGATGTTCGCGAAGAATTTGTTCGCGACTTCGTCTTCCCGATGATGCGCGGCAATGCGCGATATGAGGGCGATTATCTGCTCGGCACGAGCATCGCGCGCCCGCTGATTTCAAAGCGTCTCGTCGAAATCGCGCGCGAAACGGGCGCTGATGCCGTCGCGCACGGGGCGACGGGCAAGGGCAATGATCAGGTGCGCTTTGAACTCGGCGTTGCCGCACTCGCGCCCGATATCAAGGTGATTGCGCCGTGGCGCGAATGGGATTTGACAAGCCGCACCGCGCTCATCGCGTGGGCCGAGGCACACCAAATCCCCGTGCCCAAGGATAAGCGCGGCGAAAGCCCCTTCTCCACCGATGCAAACCTCCTCCACACATCGTCTGAGGGCAAGGTGCTGGAAGACCCGTGGGATGAAACCCCCGATTACGTTTATTCGCGCACGGTCAATCCCGAAGACGCGCCCGACACGCCCGAATATATCACCGTCGATTTTGAGCGCGGCGACGGCGTTGCGCTGAACGGTGAGGCGATGTCGCCCGCGACGCTGCTTACCGCGCTCAACGAACTGGGGCGCAGGCACGGGATTGGTCGGCTTGATCTGGTTGAAAACCGTTTCGTCGGCATGAAATCGCGCGGCATGTATGAAACGCCGGGCGGTGAGATTTATGCGCGCGCGCACCGGGGGATCGAATCGATCACGCTTGATCGCGGCGCGGCACATTTGAAAGATGAGCTGATGCCCAAATATGCCGAGCTTATTTATAATGGCTTCTGGTTCAGCCCCGAACGCGAAATGCTCCAGGCTGCGATTGATCATAGCCAAACCAAAGTCAGCGGCACCGTACGGTTGAAACTTTACAAAGGGCTGGCCAGCGTCGTCGGTCGCAAATCGGCGAACAGCCTGTATTCGGAGCGCCATGTGACGTTTGAGGATGATGCAGGTGCCTATGATCAGAAGGACGCGGCGGGCTTCATCCGATTGAACGCGCTAAGGCTTCGCCTGCTCGCGCGGCGTGACTTGGGGTGATTGGCGCAGGCCGATGATGTCGATTGCGACGTCGCTATAGCTGCCGATAGCCGTGCGGTTGCGCTCCATGATGCGAAGAGACGCGTCCCCGGGATCATATTTCTCGCGGCCCATCCGCAGAAGCCAGATTGTTGAGGTCTTGCGGCTGATGGGGTCATTGGCGATTTGCTCAAGCCGCCACGCAGGGAGCGACTGAACGCCGCGACTTCCTGTTGGATACCAGCCGGCTGGATCGCGCGCGGGAACGTCACTTGGAATACTTCTGATACCTGCATGTTTCTTGAGATCACGCAGCGCATAATGCAGTGGCAACGCGCCTTCATTGGGATAGGCATAGACCAGATCGCCGGGACGCAGCTTTGGTGCCAACCAGCGGACGGCTGCATACCAATCTTGTTCAGGCGGCAAATATTGCACCTGAATGGCACG
>JAYTMV010000261.1:0-4037 GCA_043728175.1 Sphingomonadales bacterium | reverse complement strand
GGCGCTAACCGACCGCCGCGACGGTAAGCATAGCCACGACGATCATTCAAATCTTCACGATATTCCTGACGCGCTTCACGCAAATCTTCGCGTTCGTCGCGAATGTCACGTCTGTCCCCGCTGCGATAGGCACGATTAAGTTCGTGCCGTTCCTCGCGGATATCCTGTCGGTCGCGGGCAAGTTCGCCGCGACCATTGTTGGCTTGGACTGTGGCCGGAACAAGCGCTGCGGCCAATAGCAATAACGATGAGATCTTACGCATACTCAACTACTCCATGTCGTTTTGACCCCGACACATGCGCGTATTGACACAGCAAAGGTGAATGCTTTCCGAACGGTTGCGCTCCGTCAAAAAAGCGCTTTAGGCTTATGACGGGATTGCAACCCAATTACGCTGCGCTAGAAAGGCTGACATGACATTTATCGCGCTGACAAACGCCGTTTTCGTGGCCCCGCAAATTGATACGAAAGCCGTAGCGGAAGCTGCTGGCCTAGGCGTTACGCTGATCATCAACAACCGCCCCGAAGACGAGTCGCATGATCAGACACCGGGTACTGAAATTGAAGCAGCGGCCCGTGCGGCGGGCATGAATTATGTTGCCATTCCAGTCGGCCATAGCGGTTTTAGCCAGCCACAGGTTGATGCGATGGTCGATGCGCTTGACACAGCGGAGGGCAAAATCCTCGCTTATTGTCGTTCGGGCACACGCTCAACTTTGCTCTGGGCTTTGGCGCAGGCGAAGACGGGGGCTGATCCCGAAACGCTGTCAGCAACTGCCGCTAAGGCAGGCTATGATCTTTCACCGATCCGCCCGCTGCTTGATATGCTCAAAGGCCAAGCATGACAGCACTCGCGATCCAGATGGCAGCCTCACTTGCAGCCGTTCTGGCGCTAGGCTGGCTGGCGCGGTGGATGGGGCTTGGCGGCGATATGCGGATTTCCGACCAATCTCATGCTCTCCGGATCGCGCATGAGGGTATTTACGGCTTTGCAGGCGTTGATGCAGCGATTGACCGAGCGGGCTATTCAGCCTTGGTGCGAGACCGAGAGGGCCGCCACGTTTTGATTATGGTCAAGGGCAATAAATTCGTGACCCGGCTCGTTACCCCGCCGATTGAGGGGCGGCTTGACCATAAGCTGCTGACGATTGACCTGCGCGAACCCGATTGCGCGCCGGTTACGCTCAACCTTGGTGACAAGGCACAATATTGGGCGAGTGGCCTTCGCCATATTCCGACGGCTAAGGCCTGAGTATGGAAAAACTGCCCGATCCGGTGCAATATGCGATTCCTGCGTTCGTCGCGCTGATCATTATCGAGATGATCTGGGCAAAGCGCCGCGCGCCCGACAAATATGAGCCAAAAGATACGCTCAATTCGCTGCTATTCGGCTTTGGCAGCACGGTTGCGGGGGTGTTGTTTGGCGGGATCATGATCGGCGTGGCTTACTCAGCCTATGCCATCCGCCCAATTACGATCCCTTGGACATGGTGGGCATGGGGGCTGTGCTTCATTCTTGATGATCTTGCTTATTATGCGTTCCACCGTGCGGCGCACCGTGTGCGTTGGTTCTGGGCAAGCCATGTCAATCATCATTCAAGCCAGCATTACAACTTATCGACCGCGCTTCGCCAAAGCTGGACTGGTTTTTTTGCGCTCGGCTTTATTTTTCGTCTGCCGCTCGCGTTTATTGGATTCCATCCCGCGATGCTGCTGTTTTGCGGTGCGGTTAATCTGATCTATCAGTTTTGGATTCATACCGAAGCAATAGGTCGTTTCCCGCGCTGGTTTGAGGCGGTGATGAACACGCCGAGTCACCACCGCGTCCACCACGCGGTCAATCCGCGCTATCTTGATCGCAACTATGCTGGCACGTTTATCGTGTGGGACAAAATGTTTGGCACGTTCACGCCTGAGGTTGAGGGCGAACCGATCCGCTACGGCATCGTCAAACAGCTTGGCAGCTTCAACTTGCTGTGGGGTGTGTTTCACGAATGGGTAGGGATAGTGCAAGACTTATGGCGTGCGCCGTTCAAGGCAAAGCTTGGCTATCTCTTCGGCCCGCCGGGGTGGAGCCATGATGGGTCGCGTGACACATCGGATATGATCAGAGCGCGTTGGGAGCATAATCGCGATGGATGAGTTTGATTTTATCGTCGTTGGCGGCGGTTCGGGTGGAAGTGCGGTCGCGGGACGTTTGAGCGAAGGCGGCAAATACACCGTCTGCCTGCTTGAGGCCGGTGGCCAGAATGATCAGCTCCGTGTCCGAGCGCCGGGTCTAATGCCGTTCCTGCCCAAATCAACCAATTGGAGCTTTGACACGGTGCCGCAGCGCGGGCTGAACGGTCGCACTGGGTTTCAGCCGCGCGGTAAGGGGCTTGGTGGATCATCGGCGATCAATGCAATGGTTTATATTCGTGGCTGTGCCTGGGATTATGACAATTGGGCGGCGCTTGGCTGTGATGGCTGGGCTTATAAGGATGTCCTGCCCTATTTCAAACGCGCCGAAAATAATGTGCGCGGCGGCAATGAGTTTCACGGCGACGCTGGGCCGCTTTCGGTGAGCGATCAGAAATGGCCAAACCCCGGTAGCATGGCATTCATTGAAAGTGCTGCTGAACTCCAACTGCCACGCAACCCAGATTTTAACGGCGCGCAGTTTGAAGGCGTAGGGCTGTATCAGACGACCCAGAAAAACGGTGAGCGCTGGACATCAGCGCGCGCCTATGTGGCGCCGCAACGCGAGGCCGGGCGGCTTGATGTCCGCACTGGCGCACTCGTGGAAACATTGATCATCGAAAATGACCGCGCGGTCGGGGTGAAATATGCCCAAGGCAAAACGCCCAAGCAGGTACGCGCGCGCCATGCTGTCATCCTTGCGGGCGGGGTTTATGGGACGCCGCAAACGCTGATGCTTTCAGGGATTGGCCCAGCGGATCATTTGCGTTCACTTGGCATTCGCGTGCGCGTTGATCGCCCTGCGGTTGGCAGCCATTTGCAAGATCATATCGATTATGTGTCAAGCTTCAAAACTGGCGGCAACGTCATGATGGGGAGCACGCCGGGTGCTATCGCGCGGACGGCCAAGGCGCTGGTTGAGTGGCTGCGCTTTCGCACGGGTACGCTGACAACCCCCTATGCCGAAGCAGGCGGGTTCATCAAATCGCGGCCTGATGTTGCCGTACCCGATGTCCAGCTTCATTTTGTGCCAGCTATGCTAGAAGATCATGGCCGCACTAATGTGGCTGGTATCGGCTTCTCATGCCATGTCTGCGTCCTGCGACCCTATAGTGAGGGCACGGTGCGGCTGGCCGATACTAATCCGCGCAGCGCGCCCCTGATTGATCCAGCATTCCTTACCGATGACCGCGATATGGTGGTGCTTAAGGACGGCATTCGCGTGATGCACCGGATTTTGACGAGCGGCCCGCTTGCCGCATTTGGCGGGGTTGATCGCTATAATACCCCGGTTAATGATGATGCAGCGCTTGAGGCGATGATCCGTGCGCGGGCTGATACCGTCTATCATCCCGTCGGCACGGCGCGGATGGGATCGGACGATAATGCCGTCTGCGATACGCGGCTGCGGGTGCGCGGGGTTGAGGGGCTTTATGTTGCCGATGCTTCAATCATGCCGCGTCTAATTAGCGGCAACACTAATGCGCCAAGTATGATGATTGGTGAACGCTGTGCTGATTTTATCCTAGCCGATTTGGACTGAAGTATCTCGACAACATTAAATGATACAACAATACCCCATAAAATCAGACTCTTAGATGATCATGGCTAATATCCCCTTAACCTAGCAGCATAGGCTCCGAGTAATCTCCTGACAGTAACGATGTCATTAGGAACAAAGATTATTCGTGGGGCGGGCACATGCGGTTTGAACAATTTTCACAGGTAGGGATGTCGGCACTGGCAATAGCGATGCTGAGCAGCGCAATGCCAGTGTTGGCGCAGAGCCTGCCGGTTGACCCGACTGTATTGACGCAGGAGCGGTCAGTGACCCCGCATCGCGGCGCGCTTGATCCCT
>JAYTMV010000260.1:0-8149 GCA_043728175.1 Sphingomonadales bacterium | reverse complement strand
TTGGATGCGCTTGACGATCTCGGTCGGCAGCATTGAATAAAGCAGTTCATCAATCCGCCCACGTGCTTCGGTAAGCGCCTTGTCAGTTTCAAACTGCCGCCGCGCAGCGCGTTCACGCACCCATGATGATACCCCGCCAAACCCGATTGCCGCAAAGAGCGCGAGGATATTGATAATGACCCAACCAGGACGTGAATTGCCGGTGTAGAGATGCGCGCCAATCCCGCTGATCAGCATTAGCAGCGCGCCGATGATGAGATATTTGACGCGGATCTGAAACATCACAGCCGCGCCGAGGTAGAGTACCGCAAACCCAAGGGCTGCATAATCGAAACCGAGCGTAAGGATCGAATAAATTACAACAAGCCCAAGCTGGCCAACCAGCATGATTCCCATAACAACCAGTTCAATGCGCCGCTGCCCCCATTCAAAAAAAAGCAGTGCCGCCGCCAACGCAAAAGCGGGCGCGATCACGACCCCCCGGATGATGTGGGTGGTGTCGGCGTTAAGCGGATCAATCAGCCGATCATAGATAAAGAAACAATAATAAAAGAGCCCGCCAACAAGTAAAAACAACTGCGACCAAATAATATTGTTACGCACATATTGTTTGGCGAAACACGCCTCATCCAGCGGGTTTTCAAAAATCAACCCAAAGCGGATCAGCAATTGGTTGAGAGCGCTCACGCAGCAGCAATCGTTGTGCGGTGGAGAAGGCGGTGGTGGCCATCATAGCCCCCGGTTGCCGCATGGAGCAGTGAACGGTTATCCCACATCAACAGCATCTCCGCTGACCATTTATGGCGATATTGAAACGCTTCTTGCCCCTGCCACTGATAAAGTTCGATCAGCAACGGGAGCGCTTCTGCGTCATCCATCCCCTCAATTCCGATGATATAGCCAAAGCAGCTAAACAGCCCCTCACGCCCGGTTTCGGGATGCATTCGGATTATCGGATGCTGCTGTATTGCCTCCGCGTCGCTTGATGGGCGAATATCCATTGAGCGTTTGGGCGCGTCGCCCTCTCCGTAAAACCCGTCGGGCGCATAAGCACGTTTGGCCGAATGGATCGCGCTGCGCCCTTCGATCCGCGCGCGCAAAGCAGGCGGCATGGCATCAAGCGCCGCGTGTTGATTGGCGAACAAGGTATCACCGCCAACCGGCGGAATGCGAATCGCGTAAAGGCACGTGCCCGCCGGTGGCCGCGCCTGAAAGCTCCAGTCGCTATGCCAATTTTCAGCAAACAGCGGTGAGGTTTCATCGGCCAACCGTTCAACCGCAATGATATGATCACGCCCCGCAATCGGCGCGATAAACGGATCATCGCCAAAGCCGCCAAAGGCAAGCGTGAAACGTTCAAGATCATCATCTGACAATCGTTGATCCGGAAACGCGAGAACATGATGTTCAAGCCAGATGCTGCGAATCTCTGCCACAAGATCAGCGCTGATCGGCTGTGATAGATCAACCCCAGTCACACTGGCACCGCACGCTTGACCCGAAGAGGTTACACTAATCACGGGGCTAGGCTAGCGCGCCCGGTGCTGCGTGCCAAGCCCGGCGGTGATAAACAGCGCGCTGGCTTCGCCGTCAACGTCAACCGTGTGCCATGCGCCGTACCAGTCCATTGCACCCGTGAATTCAGGCTGGACAATCGCCGTTGCACCAAGGCCCAAATGGATCGGGTAATCATATATATTGGGCATCTTCAAAACTCCCAGTTTTCTCAACAAGTTTACACTGAATCGGTATGTTGATCAGGCCGCCACAGCACCCATTGTGAACGCATTGAGCTTGTTGCCATCGGGGTCACGAAAATAGGCCGCGAAAAATCCGCCACCGCGTAATCCCGGTGCCCCTTCGCATGTTCCACCATTGGCGAGCGCAATATCATAAAGTCGCTGCACCTGCGCTTCATCCTTGGCCTCAAGAGCAACCATCACGCCGTTGCCAACGCTTGCCGCATTGCCGTCAAAGGGGCGCATAACGGCAACCCCGGCACCACCACCCGGCGTACCCCAGGCGATATAATTCTCGCCCTCCATCATCCGCCCGGTGCCCATGTCAGCGGCAATCGCATCATAAAATTGCGCGGCGCGCGCGATATCGTTGGTACCAAGCGTGACATAGCCGATCATAGGTTTCTCCTCTTTAGAATAAGAACATTAAATGAACACATTACGCCTGTCAATCACGCCGAAGCGCTTGGCCGCGCTGAAACGCGCGCGTGCCATGCCGCGAGCGCTGGCATATCATCAGCCATCCCCGCACCAATGAAGGTTGCGAAATCAATCGTGGTGAGGAGAAGAATGTCGGCCATCGAATAATGATCACCCGCCAGATACACGCTACCCTTAAGCACAGCGTCAAATCGGCGCATTGCTGCCGCTGCGTGAGGGCGGTTGCTTTCACCAAACTCCTTATATTGCGGCTTCACCACGCGCGCGGTGAAAGGGTGGCTATGCCGCCAGATATTGGCAATCGGTATCATCAAGGTGAATTCAACGCGGCGCATCCACATGTCGATTTCGGCAATGCTGACCGGATCATTACCAAACAGAGGTGGCTCTGGGTGCAGCGTCTCAAAATAGCGGCAGATTGCGACACTCTCACCAATCATCCGCCCGTCATCAAGTGCAAGCACCGGCAATTGCCCCAGCGGATATTTGCCCACAAATTCATCGCCCTTATGCTCACCCGCGACAATCGAAAGCGACTGCACCGGCACACTCAAGCCCTTCTCAGCTAGATAAATACGGACGCGGCGCGGATTGGGCGCAGGGTTTGGGGCATCATAGAGGATTGGCATTGCAAGAGAGTGGAGTGCGGGTCGCGCGCGGTCAAGTCACCATCCGTTGCAGTGTCTCAATGCGGTCGGCTTCGTTCGCAGGCTTGTCATACCGGATACGCTTGATCCGGGGAAAGCGCATTGCAAGCCCCGATTTGTGGCGCTTGCTGGCGTGGATTGAATCGAAGGCAACCTCAAGCACCAGCTTTTTTTCAACCTCACACACGGGCCCGAATTTCTGGATGACATTCTGGCGGACGAATTTGTCGAGGTCTTTGAGTTCCTCATCGGAAAAACCCGAATAAGCCTTGCCGACGGGAAGGAGCGCGCCGGCATCATCCCAGCAGCCAAAGGTGTAATCCGAATAAAATGAGGCGCGCCGCCCATTGCCGCGCTGGGCGTACATCATCACGCAATCAGCAACGAGCGGCTCACGCTTCCACTTATACCATTCCCCCGATTTGCGCCCGCTGACGTAGCTGCTGTCGCGCCGTTTGAGCATGACGCCCTCAATCGCGCTATCACGCGCGTTGGCGCGGAGCGTTTCAAGAACGGCAAAATTATCAGCCGAGATAATCTGCGAGAGATCAAAATACTCAACAGGTAGCGTTGGAACCACTGCTGCAAGCCGTGCGCGCCGCTGCGTCCAGGCAAGCGCGCGCAAATCCTCCGCACCATCAGCCAATATGTCATAAAGACGGACGAACGCAGGCGATTCAGCGCGCATTTTTTGGGTCACGCTCTTGCGACCCAGCCGCTGCTGGAGCGCATTGAAACTTCCTGCCTCGCCGCCTTGAGCAGTGCCACGGATCATCAATTCGCCGTCCACTGCGCCAACAAAATTGAAGTTTTCAATGATTTCAGGAAAGGATGCGCTAATATCGTCGCCGCCCCGGCTGAACAGCTTTGCGCCTTCTGCTGTTCGGACAATCTGGACGCGAATGCCGTCCCATTTCCATTCGGCAACATACTCTTCAAGCGAGACTGTTTGATCCTCTAGCGGGTGCGCAAGCATAAAGGGGCGAAAAAAGGCCTTGGACGCAAGATCAGGGCGCTCCGCGCGGCCTTCGGCCCAATCGAACAATATTGCGAAGGGGGCAGCTGTTGCGTGCCAAACCTCGTCCACCGCGTCCACATCAAGGTCGAAAGCGTCTGCAAAAGCCTGCTTTGCCAATCGCGCCGACACCCCAACCCGGATACCGCCGTTGACCAGCTTGAGCAGCGCATAGCGGCTTTCTTCACCGATACTATCAAGCAGGTTTGCCAGCACCAGAAGCACAGTCGCCCGGCTGGCAGCGGAGAGGGTTTCGATGATGGTCGTCAGGCTGATATCGACAGGGCTTATCTGCCCCTGGCGATCAGGCCAGATCAAGGCAACAGTTTCAGCAGTGTCACCAATATATTCGCGACTGATCCGCAGCAGTACTGGATCAACCCGTTCTTCGGCCATCGCCCGGATGCGTGATGACGTGATATCGGGAAGGTTCATTGCCCCCGTCAGCGCGGCCAGCGCCCAGCCGCGATCAGGATCGGGGGTGTTGCGGAGATAGTCACTGATCAAATGCAGCTTGGTGTTGCGAGAACGCGTATAAATAAGGCGGTCAATCAGTGTGGCAAAGGCTTTCACCGCTTACGCCTCTTCGTCTTCTTCAGCGCGGCCGACCAATTTCAAGGCGCGTGCCTTCATTTGATGCAATTCGCACCAGCGGATCAGCGCGTCCTCGCTGCCATGCGTCACCCATGTTTGAGCAGGCTTGATCTCTGTAAGCGTTGCGGTCAGCTCATCCCAATCGGCATGGTCTGAAATGATCAGCGGCAGTTCGACATTCCTTTGTCGCGCGCGCTGGCGTGATCGCATCCACCCCGATGCCATGGCGGTAATCGGATCGGGCAAACGCCTGCTCCAGCGGTCACTCAGCGCCGATGGTGGGCTCAATATGATCTGACCCGTAAGCTCGTCTTTGGTGACTTCACTCACGAGCCGCAAATCACCAAGTTCAACCCCAAATGTTTCATAAAGCCGGCACATTTTCTCAAGCGCCCCGTGAAGATAGAGCGGCGCATCATAACCTGCGCGTCGTAGCTCGGCGATCATCCGCTGCGCCTTGCCAAGCGCATAAGCCCCGACAAGGACACTACGGTCAGGCGACTGCGCCGCTGCCTCAATCAGTTTGGCAATTTCACCCGCAATCGGCGGATGGCGGAATACGGGCAATGCAAAGGTCGCTTCAGTAATGAAGATATCACAGGGCACAGCCTCGAACGCGGCGCAGGTAGGATCAAATCGGCGCTTGAAATCGCCAGTGATCACCACGGTTTCGCCGCGATACACAAACCTGATTTGCGATGACCCAAGCACATGCCCGGCAGGGTGAAAACTTATCTGGACGCCCGCTTCATCAAACACTTCACCGTAGGCAACCGCGCGGCTTTGTGTCTCACCGTAGCGCAGGCGCATAATGGCCAGCGTCTCAGGCGTTGCGGTTACATGGCCGTGCCCTGACCGCGCGTGATCAGCATGACCATGCGTCACAAGAACGCGCGCTTTGGCCACCGAAGGGTCAACCCAAAGATCACAAGGGCGAATATAAATGCCCTCACGCGACGGTTCGATCCAGTGCGGTTCAGGCACGGAGTTTGCGCGCGTTAAAGCATCGTTTCGGCATGTTGACCGCTTACACTATGACGCACATCTTGGCCAAGCAGCATCTTGATGACATTGAATGTCCCCATTTCAGCGCCCCAGATTGAAGCATCACCCAATTCCATGCGAATCAGCAATAGGTTCGGATCGGATTTGCCCTTGGGAAACCATGCTTCAACGCTATTATCCCAAAGCTTGTCCTTCACAGCTTCGCTCACCTCTTCAACCAATGTTCCGGCAAAACGGGCAAACAGCGAATGATCCTTTGCCGCGTAAACGCCTGTCGCTTCGCCAAGGGCGGCGAAGCGGTTATCGCGCGACGTGAAAAACCAGATCGCGCTATTGGCATCCTTATCAAGCTGCGCA
Source organism: Sphingomonadales bacterium (assembly GCA_043728175.1). Lineage (GTDB taxonomy): Bacteria > Pseudomonadota > Alphaproteobacteria > Sphingomonadales > Sphingomonadaceae > Aquisediminimonas. The sequence continues at coordinate 2,351 of JAYTMV010000260.1, read as the reverse complement.
GTCATCGGTGCCGCAGAAGCGGGATCATCATCGCAGGTCAACATCACGAACGGCGATTTTGCCAGCGCTTGCCAAAATGCAGTTTTCATATCTTGGGTTGAATCGGTTTTTTCCATAAGCGTCATAATCGTTCTCCTGTGATCTTTTACTTTCAACGAGCGAAGCACGGGGAGGTTCCGATATCGGCGACACCCATTTTCAAATTAGCTATGGCATTACAAGGTGTTCGAACATATATAGAACAAATGTCAGCAAAAACACTTCAGGAAAAACTCGCCATTCTAAGCGATGCCGCAAAATATGACGCGTCATGCGCCTCAAGCGGGACAAGCAAGCGATCTTCGCGTGACGGCAAGGGCTTGGGCTCAACCGAAGGCAGCGGGATTTGCCATTCTTATGCGCCTGATGGGCGCTGCATCTCGCTTCTCAAAATCCTTATGACCAATTTCTGCATTTTCGATTGCGCCTATTGCATCAACCGCGTCTCAAGCAATGTTGAGCGGGCGCGCTTTTCGGTTGAGGAAATTATTTCGCTGACGACTGAATTTTATCGGCGCAATTATATTGAGGGCTTGTTCCTGTCATCGGGGATCATCAAATCGCCCGATGCAACGATGGCGGCGATGGTGCGCGTTGCGCGTGAGCTTCGCCTCACCCATAATTTCCGTGGTTATATCCATTTGAAGACGATCCCCGATGCTGCGCCCGAATTGCTTGAGGAAGCGGGACTTTATGCCGACCGGCTGTCAATTAATGTTGAATTGCCAACGGACGCAGGCGTTGCGCGGCTTGCCCCTGAAAAAAGCCCGCAGCGGATCAGGCAGGCAATGGCAGGGCTGCGCCGAAAAATGGAAGAGCATGGCGATCCAACGCTCCAGACCAAGCGCGTCAAAAAATTCGCGCCGGCGGGGCAAAGCACGCAATTGATTGTGGGTGCTGATGAGGCCGATGATACGACGATCCTTACCGGCGCGCATCAGCTTTACAATGACTACCGCCTGCGCCGGGTTTATTATTCGGGGTTCAGCCCAATTCCCGATGCAAGCAACATCCTGCCACTCATCCGGCCTCCGCTGCTGCGCGAACACAGGCTTTATCAGGCCGATTGGATGCTGCGTTTCTACGGCTTTTCGGTTGGAGAGATTGCGCAAGGGGCGCAAAGCGGGATGCTTGATCTGTCGATTGATCCAAAGCTTGCGTGGGCTCTTGCGCGGCGTGATCAATTTCCGGTTGACGTCAATCGCGCACCGCGTGAGCTTTTGATGCGTATCCCCGGCATTGGCGGACGAACGGTGTCGCGCATATTGTCAACGCGCCGCTGGAAGACGCTCAATTATGAGGATTTGATCCGCATGGGTGCGCGGATGAAAAATGCCAAGGCCTTCATTGTGACACGCGATTGGTCTCCGGCAAAACTCACAGACGCAAGCAATCTCCGCGCGCGTTTTGCAGCACCCGCTGAGCAGTTAAGCCTCATTTGATGCAAGAGATTATTCTGCCCGCAATTGGTTTTGCCAAGGCGTGGCGGGCCCACGCGAGAGGGCTCATCGCGCGCCACATTCCGCCAGAACAGATTGTCTGGCGATCAGAGGATGATCAAGCGCTGCTCGCGCTTGGAGTGAAGTCGGGTGACAGCGTCGCGCCAGCCCGAAGCACGGTGCGCGTACCCAAAGATTTTATTGACCTTGCTGAAACCGCGCTCTGCGCAGATGTTTCCGATCGCTTTGCCTTGCCTTACGCATTGTTGTGGCGGTTGCAGACCGAGCGGGGCTTGCTCTCGATCCAATCCGACCCTCATGTCGCGCGGCTTCATGACTACACCAAACGCGTGCGCCGCGATGCGCACAAGATGAAAGCCTTTGTGCGTTTCCGTGAAATTGAGGCTGGCAAAACCGAAAGACGACGTTTTGTCGCCTGGTTTGAGCCCGATCATTTCACGCTTGAACGCACTGCACCCTTCTTTGCGCGTCGTTTTGGCGACATGGATTGGTCTATCCTGACACCTAAGCTTTGCGTGCACTGTATGGGCGGGGCGTTGCGTTTTGAGGCGGGCATAGCAAAACCGGATTTGCCGATTGACGGTGCCGATGATCTGTGGCGCACCTATTTTGCCAACATCTTCAATCCCGCGCGGCTGAAGGTGAAAGCCATGCAGTCTGAAATGCCCAAGAAATACTGGAAAAACCTGCCCGAGGCTGAACTGATCCCGGCACTTATCGCCTCTGCTGAAGCCCGCGTCCATGCAATGCGCGCGGCGGCACCAAGCGAGCCACCATCACGTGCGGCGCGGATCAAAGCCGCCGCCAAAGCCTCTCAAGCATGACGCGATTTGCGCCAGAGACGCCATTTTG
>JAYTMV010000259.1:0-7503 GCA_043728175.1 Sphingomonadales bacterium | reverse complement strand
TGGCTTGCCGAGTGAATCAGCAATCGACTTGGTGTCAATGCCGCGCGTCACAGGGTCGATTGTAGCAATAAAGTCCACCTTAAATTCTCGACCATGCGTGTATTGCGCTGCTTTTAACGCTTCTCCACCACCATAACTGTGCCCGATAATTGCAGTGGGTTTACCTAACGCTTTTGTTATTTCAACATAGTGATTTACTTTTGATCCTTGCCAATGTACTGACCAGTTCTATCCTTTTTGCTTGGCGAATTGACCAGTAATATCGGTACCATCACCGCCACCGCCAATGACCATCGGCTTCGTTGGGTCTATCCCCTCGAGCCGCGCCAATCTTATTGCCGTCGCCTTGTCGAGCGTTTGGCCGGGTTTCAGTTTGGCTATCTCCAGATCAATCTGATTGATATTCTGTTGCTTCGATGCTTGGCGCGGCGCAATAGCGACGAGTTGTGGGATGTCATCGCCCGCAACTTTCGCCACACCTTGCTGTTGGAGTTCAGCATCGGCACGAGCAAGCGCTTGGCCCTGCCCGACAACGGTTAGGTTCGCGGTGTCCGAGCGAGTCCCGCCTTGCGACAGCAGATTATCAAGCCTTGTTGGCTTGTTCATAAGCTGGTCAAGGCCGCTTTGATTGTTGAAAAGCGCTGATAAAGCATCAGAATTTGAAACAGAATTAGGCAGGCCGAAAGAGCCTGTGCCAACCCGGATGAAACTCTCCGTAGTTGGCGGCGGCAAAAAATTACTCTGGTTGTTAAGGTTGGTCGGTGTGGTTGACCCTATCGAAGCCATCATCATATTCCTTGGATAAATATTACTTTTGCTTCCCCGAGACTGTCATTCCACCAAATCAACCCCTCCACCATAATCGATTCGATTAGATGACGGTATTTTGTCGCACTCTTCCCTCGACTCAGCGCGCGCGCTACAGCCTTCCGCATGACTGAGATGACTTATGCGCGTTACCTTGCGCTTGATACGCTGCTAGACTGTCAGCATCCGCAATCCGCGCTTGATGATGAAATGCTGTTCATCATTATCCACCAAACCAAGGAGCTGTGGCTAAAGCAGATCATCCGCGAACTGGCGCTGGCGCAGAATGATATTCGCAGCGGCAAGCTGGTTCCCGCTTATAAGGCGCTGGCACGCGTCAGCCGGATTCAAGCGGTGATGACGCTGAGCTGGGATGTGCTTTCAACCATGACGCCGAGCGATTACACCCGCTTCCGCCATGTCCTTGGGCCAAGCTCGGGCTTTCAGTCAGATCAGTTTCGCACGGTTGAATATATGCTTGGGCTAAAGGACGGGGCGTTTCTCAAATATCAGGATGACCGCCCCGTGGCGCAAAACGCGATGCGCGCTGCGCTTGTTGCGCCAAGCCTGTGGGATAATGCGATTGCCGCGCTTGGGCGTGCGGGATTTGAATTGCCCAGCGAATTGCTGGCACGCGATTGGACGCACCCGCATACCCCGTCAGAGGCCGTTGAAGCCGGATTTCTCGCCGTCTACCGCGATCCTGAGCGCTATTGGGAGCTGTATCAGTTGGCCGAAAAGCTGGTTGACCTTGACGATGCGATGGCGACATGGCGTCACAAACATGTCCTCACTGTATCACGAATCATCGGCGGCAAGCGTGGGACTGGCGGCACGGCGGGCGTGTCCTATCTGCAAAGCACCCTCCCCAAACGCGCCTTCCCTGAGCTTTGGACGTTGAGGACGATGTTATGAACTGGAAACCGCTCTTCTCGCGCGCCATCGCGGCTGATCCTGATCGGCTGCATTTCGCCGCGCACAGCCATCATCTCTGGCCCGATGCAAGCTTTGACGGACATGCCGCAGCGTGGGATGTCGCCGCGCGGCTTGCCGATCGGAAGTGGGGCGAGGTGATGGGTGCCGCTTGGGCCGAGGCGCAGCACCACATCGCTGATGAGCTTCATCTGCCTGACCCCACCACAATCGCATTTTCGGCAAATACTCATGACTTCATCATCCGCATTTTTTCGGCATTACCCATGAAACCCGTCCGTGTGCTGGCAACCAATGGAGAATTTCATGCCTTCCGCCGCCAAATGGCGCGCTGGGTTGAGAGCGGCGATGTTATCCTCGAAACCGTTGCTCCCGAAGCACTGATCGCCCGCGCACAATCGGGCGAGCATGATGTGATCTTCGCAAGCCATATCCTCTTCAACAGCGGGGCTATGGTGGACGATCTTGAGGCACTCGCGGCCCTCGCCAAGCCTGAAGGGCCGTGGGTGGTAATTGATGGCTATCACAGCTTCATGGCGATTGAGACTGACCTAAGCGCGGTTGCTGACCGGATTTTCTACACCGGTGGCGGATATAAGTACGCGATGGCAGGTGAAGGCCTTGGCTTCCTCCATGCGCCCCCCGGCTTTGCCCCGCGTCCAGCAGTCACGGGCTGGTTTGCCGAATTTGACGACCTAATGGCGGCCCCCGGCGGGGTTGGCTACGCGCCGGACGGGCGGCGGTTCCTTGGCGCGACGTTTGATTATGGCGGGCTATACCGTTTCAACGCGGTGCGGCGGATGTTGGCGCGCGAGGGGCTGAGTACCAAAGTGATTTGCGATCATGTCGCCGCGCTGCAACACCGCTTCGTTAGTCAGGCGAAAATGGACGGTATGGCCCTGCTCAACCCGCCGCGTAATGGCCCAAACGCGCGCTTTCTCGCCTATGACGGGGCAAGCGCGCCCGCGCTCCACCATGCGTTGATGGATCGCAATGTGATCACCGATCTGCGCGCCACCGTGCTGCGCATTGGCTTTGCGCCTTACCATGACGCAGAAGATGTTGACCGACTGGTGGCGGTGATTGGTGAGGTGATGTAGCCCTAACGCGCGGGATAATAGACCCCTTCATAGATCACCCCAGCAACCCCCGCCTCACGAAGCCGTGCCGCGCCAAGCGCATAAGGATCACGCTCAAGCACCGCGAAATCAGCTTTTTTTCCCGCAGCAATTGAACCGACCAGCGCGTCCATTCCAATCACTTGCGCAGCCTCGATCGTGATCGCGCGCAACGCCTTATCAAGGCTAAGTCGTTCGGACGGTGCCTTATTGTTACCAGCGATACTGATCCGGTTTGCTGCAATCCAAGCGAGATAGAGCGGATCAATCGGTGCCATGTTAAAATCGCTATGGAGCCCGAGCGTGACACCCTTGCGCTCAAGCGAGCCAAGCCGGTTGATCGTCGCCGCGCGGTCAGGGCCAAGACCGCTAGTGGCGTAGACATCACTGAGTACCCGGATATAATTTGGCTGGGCTGACACCATCAGACCCATACGCGCGATCCGGCGGTTTTGCGCCTCGGTCGAATAGCCAAGATGTTCAAGCGTGACCGTTTGGGCGGAGCGTGCTGGCAAAGCGGCGATCCCGTCAAGCACGACATCAAGACCTTCATCGCCGTTCACATGAATATGGAGATTAAACCCCGCTGCCCAGAAACGCGCGAACTGCTCGTTGATGATTGTCGGCTGCGTCAGCCACTTTCCAACATGCCCGTCAGCATAGCCCGGTGCGTTCATCATCATATTTTGCGCGAAAAAAGCACCATCGGCGAACATCTTCACCCGGCGATCAACGCGGACGTTGGCGGACGCGTAGCGCGCCTTCGTCGCATCGAACCACTCATCAAGCTGGGTGGCGGCAGGCAAGGTCGATGCCATTGGCATCAGCATCACGCGTGAGGGATTGCCCGGACGGTCAAACGCCGCCTTGATCATGTCAGCCTCTGCGGCAAAACTGGCGAACACGCCCGTGCCCATATCGGACACTGTGGTAACGCCGCTGGAGCGCATCATCCGCTGCATCCCCGCCATACCTGCGGTGATCCGTTCGGGGGTGAAAATCACAGGCCGCAGCTTATCAAGCGCGATGCTGAGCGCAGTTTCGGAAAGCACGCCTTTGGCAAAGCTTGCGTGCGCGGGGTCAATGCTTTCGCTCGACAGCGCCAGCCTTGCGTTAAATTCGGCTTCGCTGCCAAGCCCCCATGCCTTGAGTGCGGCAGTATTGACGATCACCTCATGAAAGCTGCGCTGCCAGACGATCACCGCGCGATCAGGCGCGATGCGGTCAAGCTCAGCACGGTCGATGCTGCCGTGGAATAATTCATGATGCCCCCACACGATAAAGGGGTTGGCATTGCTCTTCGCCAGTTCCTCACGCAGGCGAGTGCGGTACGCCGCTGGCGTCTGCGCGCCCTTATAACTGCCCGATGGCAGTTCCCAATCTTCGGGCGCGACAAACGGCAGATTGAGCATCACTGCGGCCTGCATCGGGTGGACATGCGGATCAATCAATCCGGGCATCAATATCTTTCCGGCGAAGCGCCGATCAAGCGAGACCATCCGCCCACGCGTCCACACGCCTAGCGCGGCAACACTATCGGCGACCCCAAGGATAATCCCGTCCGATACTGCAACGAAGCGCGCCGATGGCAAAGACGGCTCCATCGTGATGATTTTTGCCGCTTCAAAAATAATCACCGGCGCGGCCTCTTTGGCGGGTAACGCCGTGCCTGCGAACAGCATTAAAAGTGCAACACACTGCCGCCAATAATTACGCATGATTACGCCCCCTCTGCCCCGTACTATCATGTCTGTTGACGGGCGCGTCATCTTGGCCCCAAAGGTTCAAAAGCGAAAGGAATATTCATGAGCTTGCAAATCGACCGCCGCGCACTTTTGATTACAGCCGGGCTCGGCGTTGGCGGGCTGATCCTGCCGGGCGGGCGCTTAGCTGCACAAACACTCGCCTTTGCCAGCGGCTTTACGCACAATGTCGCAAGCGGTGAGCCGGGGGCGACGTCAATGCTACTCTGGACGCGCTTTCGCCCTGCCGAAGGTGGCCCTGCGCGTGTGAGCGTCGAGGTCTCCGAAACAGCCGACTTCACAAAAGTCGTCAGTGGCGGGCAAATGGTAACCGGCCCGTGGCGCGATTATACCGTGAAGATCACTGTCGACGGTCTGCGCTCCGGCGCGACGCATTATTACCGCTTCATCGGCCCAGACGGCAGTAAATCGCCTGTTGGCCGCACCAAGACGCTGCCCATCGGCAACGTCAAAAATTTTAACATCGCAGTCTTTTCCTGCTCAAACCTCGGCTTTGGTGAATTCAACGCTTACGGCCACGGTGCGGCGCGCGGCGACATTGATCTCGTCCTCCACATGGGCGATTACATCTATGAATATGGGCGCGGCGGATATGACGGCGGCGCAGGCTTTGCCAAACGCATCTTCCCTGAGGATGAAATCCTGAACCTCGCCGATTACCGCCTGCGCTACGCCAGCTACCGCGCCGATCCGCAATTGCAGGCGCTCCACGCCGCTTTCCCCGTCATCCCCAACACCGATGATCATGAGGGCACCAATGATAGTTGGGAGGGCGGCGCGCAAAACCATCAGGCCGATGAGGGCGATTGGACGAACCGTAAAAACGCCGCAATGCAAGTGTGGCGCGAATGGCTTCCCGTGGGTGAAACCCCTTGGAAAAGCTATGACATCGGCACACTCGCGACTTACTACCGCACAGATACGCGGATGATCGCGCGATCAAAACCCTATGATCACGCAAGCTTCATGCGCACCGCCGATCCCGCCAAGGCAATGGCCGAATTCCGCGACGGCGCGTGGCAGGATGACGCGATGACAATGCTCGGCAGTGAGCAGGAAAGCTGGCTGTTTCAAAGCTTTACCAAGAATAAACCAGTATGGAGCGTCGTCGGATCGGGCACCAACATGGGCTATAACTCAACCCCGCAAAACGCGTTTGATTGGATCGCGCCTGACGCTGTGGAGCGCACCAAAGCTTACGTTCGCCAAGGGATTGCAGCAGGCAAAGCAGGCCTGCCCGCCAACCTCGACAATTGGGGCGGATACCCCAAAGCACGTGCACGGCTGTTCTCCGCCGCACAGCGCGCCGATCTTAACCTGATCGTCGTGACCGGCGATAGCCACAATGGCTGGGCCTTTGATCTGCCGCATGACGGCAAGCCCGTCGGCATCGAATTTGGCGGGCATAGCGTGTCCTCACCAGGCTATGAACAAGCGACCAAGGGTGTTGACCCGGCATCCGTCGCGCGCGGCATGGTCGAAAACAACCGCGCTGAGCTGCGCTGGATGGATTCTTCAAACCGAGGCTATATGGTGACCAGCCTAACGCCACAGGCCGCGACCAACGAATGGGTGTTCATGGACACCGTCAAAACCCGCACGCTGGCGACCAAGCCAAGCCACAAGATGAAGGTAAGGCCGGGTCGTAAGGTGTTGGAGGGGGTTTAGGGGGCTCCATTCAACCGACGTTTCACACCATTCGACTACAAAGACCCTTTTTGTTCTCAAAAACTAATCGAATCGATTAGATGAATTTGCGGCGACTCGCGCTATCGAATCAGCAGAGGGGTTGATTATTGAGGAGTGAGTTATGATCAATTCAGTAAATAATGCGTCGCAATCTGCAACGACCCTCACACCGCAACGCGAAGCAAATGCGGTTGAAAAACTGTTTGGAATCGAGCCTAACGCGCCCAAAACAAACTTTTTCGACAAGCTGTTTGGCAGATCCCCTGCACAGCAGCCCAGCGGATTCGAATCGCTTTTCAAGCCAGCAGGTGGCACCAGTTTCATTGAACAAGCGCGTAATCCGAAGTCTGATGCGGCAACAGGTATCGAAGCCTTTGCCAACGCCCCTTCGAAGCTCGAAACTCTTGCTGCGCAGCCTTCGTTCCAGCTTGCGCAAGAGCGCCGTGGCGATACCCGCACAACGATAGAAGTGCGTGCTCCCACCACTGGCGTTAACGAACGCGGGCCGGGCTTTCCGGGAAGTGAGCGCACCAATAACAACGCAAGCATCCGAATTACTGTTCGCGAACTGAGATCAGATGAGCTTGGCAGCCTTGCCGGCAAAAGCGGCCAGAGCCTGAAAAATGAACTCAACCGTGCTTCAGCGCAGATCGACAAAGAAAACCGGGCAAATTCTAATGGCAAAAGCACTGCTGAATTGAGGGCGATGTCTGAGAAATCAGGCTATTATAACAGCCCGCCGCATCAGGCGTGGGCAAAGGCTGCCGAAGCCCGAACCGGTGGCAAAGTCCCTGCTGATTGGTGGGTAAAAAATGATCCCTTTGGCGGCACTAATGGCAACGGCCCGGCAATACTGCCAGGCGGTATCTATCCTGCCAGCCTATCAAAAATTGGCATGGCGCATGATACCGACTGGACGCTTGGTCGAGCCTTCGGTGCCGGGCCAATGAGGACGTTGGCTGCATCAAGTGACCCACGCGGTGATTTTGGCCTAACATCGCAAGGCGGCAGTCGTGCCGAACATTCACTCTCGCTTGATGCGGGATTAGGTAGCGGATATTTGAGTGGGCATCCCGATTGGAATGTCGAATATCGCGGTCGCTAAGAATTACATTTTCAGTGACGCAGTAATCAGGGGGCAATATCCTAAGGGTATTGCCCCCTTTGCGCTCTCTCGCTTCACCTGCTACGGG
>JAYTMV010000258.1:0-3513 GCA_043728175.1 Sphingomonadales bacterium | reverse complement strand
ACATCATCGTGACCGCTGGGCCAACACATGAGCCAATCGACCCCGTCCGCTACATCGCGAACCGCTCCTCAGGAAAACAGGGCTTTGCGATTGCAGGCGCGCTCGCGGCAAAGGGTGCCCGCGTTACGTTGATTGCCGGGCCAGTGAACCTCACCACACCCGAGGGCGTTAATCGCATCAACGTAGAAACCGCGCGCGAAATGGCTGCAGCAGTGGAAGCAGCCCTCCCCGCCGCCGCCGCCATCATGGTAGCCGCCGTCGCCGATTGGCGCGTTGAGGGGGCGAAGCAAAAGATTAAAAAGGCCGGAAGCGGGGTGATGCCCACGCTGACGTTGGTCGAAAATCCAGACATCTTAGCGGGGCTTTGCCGCAACCCAAGGCGACCCAAACTGGTGATTGGCTTTGCCGCCGAAACCGAAAACGTGATCGCAAACGCTGTCGCGAAGCGCGCGCGCAAGGGCTGCGACTGGATCATCGCCAATGATGTCTCTGGCCCCAAGGGAGAGAGCGTGATGGGCGGAGAGGCGAATAGTGTGCATGTGGTGACGGCGGACGGCGTTGAGAGTTGGGAACGGATGGCGAAGGAGGATGTCGCTGAGCGGTTGGCAGGGCTGGTTATATTGTCAATCAATAGTTGACAATTACCTTTTACTAGGCGACGCTGTCACTCATGATTTCATCGTGGCGTCACAAAGGATTGCGGGATTTATTTTTAGATGGCGTGGGCGCAAAAGTGCGCGCGGATCAGCAAAAGAAGTGCCTTCGTTTGCTTGATGCGCTTGATCAGGCGGCGTTGCCTGAGGATATGAACCTGCCCGGCCTTCATTTCCACGGGCTGCAGGGTAAACCAAAACGATATGCCGTTGCAGTGAATGGGCCGTGGCGGATCACATTTGGATTTGGGCAAGGCGAGGCGGTGGATGTTGACCTCGAACAATATCATTAGGGAAAGGCAGAAACTGATATGAACATGCACACAGCGTTGCGCGAAAAAAGGTGCCCGACTCATCCAGGTGAGTTGCTTAAGGACGACGTTCTGCCCGCGCTTCGCCTGCCCGTGGCAGAGGCCGCGCGCCAATTGGGCGTATCGCGCCAGACGCTCTATAAGATTATCGCTGGAACCTCACCCGTGACGCCAGAAATGGCGGTGCGGCTTGGTAAATGGTGCGGGACTGGCCCGGGTCTTTGGCTGCGGATGCAACAAGCATTTGATCTATGGCATGCTGAACGCGCGCTGGGGGCTGAGCTGGCAGGGATTGTTTCGCATCGGGTGGGGTGAAGGGGCTATATATAGTTTTGGATGGCCACCGTTAAGTCTCACTTGAACGCACTACAAAACGAGGAGTACCTCCGTCATCGATTTACCATCGCCACGTCTGGACAAAGAAGACACACAAAACCTTACATTGCAAGAGTGAACTTGAATGAAGTAAACTTCGCGCGTTGGCTCCATATTTCGAAACTGAGTTTAGATTATGATCAAGCCTGATTTAGCGATCGCTAAGATGCTCGCGGAACAGCTGAGCGACGGTTGGACGATCGCAATAAATTTCGAGGATGTTGATGTTTGTATTCCGAGATGGGCTTGGATAAGTCCGATTCGATAAAGCGCTGTGACTGAAAGTCCTAGGGCACAAATTAGCATTATCATGAAGAGGTTGTCGCTGAGGGGTACATAATAGAAAAATTCGCCTACCAACTCCCCGTTTGCCCGTGAGCTAACATCATCAGGTCGTGGAAAATCCATGAACCTCACCACCAGCACATGAAGCGCAAAATATGAAATAAGTGCTGTAGCAAATGGGGTTATCGTTAATTGACCCGCCGCACGTGAAATTTCAGCGATGATGTTATCATCAGCTGTAGCCGGAAAGGCAATTGACATTGCGGAGAGCTGATACGACCAAAACAAGAGCATCAAGCAGACGCTGAAAAATAAGACGTTGTGATCCATCGCTTGTTTGCATTGGGGCACATCGTAAAGCTCGCCACCTGTGGCGATGATGTCTCGGAGGGACGAAAATGCATCGCGGTTTGTGCAATTTATTTTGGAAACTTCGCCCGGATCAGCGTAAGTTTCTTGAATGGATACGGAACCTGATTGATCTAGCGCTTGGCTGAGTTGTGGACTGATATCTGCATGTTGAACGGTGCTAACGGGCGGTTCACTCCCCATACTCGCGCGCTGTGCCATTAGTGGAGTCGAAACGATAAGCGAAAATAGCCCCAGAATGGTGTATAACTTGATCATATTCGGGCCCCTATGCTAGTACGTTACTTCTTTGAGCAGGCTGGCTTGAATTGCAAGATTGACGAACCAAGGATTCCGAAAATCCTTGTGTTAAAAGTTTCGGGATGAAGACTACAGTTCTTCAAGCCGCCAACCGGAACTCCGCCCCCAAACTATCCCACAGCACTGCGACCCGGTCTATCGCTTGCCGTTCGATCAAGCCATTTTCGATGAGCGTCGAGACATCACTATGCACTGCCTTATAATCACGTTCCGCCGCCGCCGCGAGCGCACGGATTGAACTAGGGCCAATGCGGCGCAACGTGCGGAGAAGCGCAAACCGCTTTGGGCTTAACACTTTGAGCAGTGCTTCCATATCGGGAAATGAGAGATGAGCTTGTCCCGCCACTGCCTCGCCCTGATCAAGTGCGCGCGCAATGGTGAGGGCACGCTGTTCAAAGCTGGCCGCAGATTCTACCTCAAATGTCACTTGGTTGTTAGGCATCATTCACCTCTTTCCTTTGCAACGTCAGCAAAAAAGTCCCGCAACAGTGTCTCAGTGCTTTCATACTGATATCCTTCCTCTCGTTCGCTGTAATGCCGATGATCCCCTTTTCCAGCTTCGTTGTCATAACCGATTATCCTTTCACCTGCGCGGCCATAGAAAAGCGAATATTTTAAGCCGTGCGGGCGCTCTGCTGTGACAGCGGGCAACTGCCAGATTTTGATGTCAATAATTGTCCCATCGCCGTTCTGGCGCTTAAGAAAGATCAATGGTTTCGCTGCCATATGTGGTTCATTACATAGGACATCAAAATATGCAAGTATTTCTAACTCGTGACGCAGCACAAATGCTCCGCTATTACCCCATCATGACCCCCATCATCATCCCCCTCCTCCGCCTGCCCCACGGCAATGACCTCCCCTTCCCTGCATACGCCACTGACGGTGCGGCGGGAATGGATGTTGTCTCGGCCGAAGACCTCATCCTTTCCCCTGGCTCTCGCCACGCAGTTGCGACGGGCTTTGCGATGGCGATTCCCCCCGGTTTTGAAGTGCAAGTGCGCCCTCGCTCCGGGCTTGCTTTGAAACACGGCGTTACGTGCCTCAATACGCCAGGCACGATTGACAGCGATTACCGTGGTGAAGTGAAAGTGATCCTTGCCAATTTAGGCAGCGAGCCTTTTGAGATCAAACGCGGTGACCGGATTGCACAACTTGTGCCTGCCCCCGTCCAACGCGCCATATTCACGCAAGTGGTGAGCCTTGATGAGACCGAGCGC
>JAYTMV010000257.1:0-4640 GCA_043728175.1 Sphingomonadales bacterium | reverse complement strand
TATGCGAATTTTCTGACGAGCTATTCGGGATGGCCCGGAGAACTGACCTTTCGAAAAAATGCCGAGCGCGCGGTGCGCAGCGGCGTTGAAGTGCCCGATCAAATAATTGCTTACTTCCGGCGACTGCCCCCGCTGACCTCAACGGGGCACTTACGCTTTGCCGAGGCGCTCTCAGCGCGCGGACTACGTGATGAGGCACGTAGTGCTGCACGCAGTGCGTGGATCGGTGGAGCGCTCGCTCCAGAGGATGAAAATCTAGTTCTTGGCAGTTTTGCCGATGCAATTCAGCCCGGCGATCATGACCTGCGGATGGATCGCCTGCTATGGGATCGCGCGACCAGCAATGCGGCACGGCAACTGCTACTTGTGAGTCCAACGCGGCGCGCGGTATTTGAAGCTCGGCTGGCAATGCTGAGCAAGGCACCCGACGCAGCGATAAAGGCGCAAGCTGTTTTTGAGCTTGCCAAAAATGATCCCGGCTTCCTGATTGACCGTAACTGGTGGCAGCGCAACACGGGTCAGCTTCCACAGGCGCGCAACCTGCTTGCAGCGCCGCGTCAGCTTGTGGCACCCCCGCTTGATCCTGAAAAATGGCTTGGCGCGCTCACGCTCACCGCGCGCGGCGCGAATAATGATGCTCAGTGGTCAACCGTTTACAACATCGCCCGGCAATTGAACGACGCCTATCCGACAGGCACCGACGTTCGCGAACGGCCATTTGCCGAACGCGACGATTACACTACGCTCGCGTGGATGGGTGGCAGTGCTGCACTCAACAAGCTTGGCCGGCCCGCCGATGCCATTGCCTTATTTGACCTTTATGCTGGCGCTGCCAAATCCGCTCAGACGCAAGCAAAAGGTTATTATTGGGCCGGTCGTGCGGCTGAAACCGCTGGCCAGCGCGATGCTGCGACGCGTTACTATGAACGGGCTGGCCAACATTTTGATCAGTTCCACGGCCAGCTCGCGCTCGAACGACTTGGTCGTCCGATCACAGTCCCTGCCGCGCAGCGGACGGTTGAGGTCTCCGGTGCCGCGCGCAGTGCGTTTGAGGATAATTCGCTCATCAAGGCGGTAAAGCTGCTTGGGCAACAAGGCCAATGGGCCGACCAGACAAAATTTGTCCGAACCATTGCGGCCTCTGCCAATACTGATCTTGACGCAGTCCTCATCTCGGAATTGGCCAGCAAAATCAACCGGCCCGATCTCAGCGTGATGGTTGGCCGCAACGCGCGGCTTTCAGGGCTTGGCGATTATCTCCGCACTGCCTTTCCGCAAGTTCCGGTGCCGAATGAAGTGTCACCAAGCTGGACGATGATCCACGCGATCAGTCGTCAGGAAAGCCAGTTTGACCGTCAGATTGTCAGCCGCGCCGGTGCGCGCGGGCTAATGCAATTGATGCCCGGCACTGCGCGCGAAACTGCGCCTTCCGCAGGCGTCAGCTATGATCCAGCCAGCCTTAATGATCCGATTTACAACATCCGCCTTGGCTCAACCTATTTTGGCCAGATGATGGATAAATATGGTGGCTCCTATGTGCTTGCGGTTGCCGCCTATAATGCTGGCCCCGGCAATGTGAATAAATGGCTTCGCAGTATTGGCGATCCGCGTACTCCAGGCACTGACGTGCTTGACTGGATCGAGCGGATTCCGCTTTCGGAAACACGCAACTATGTCCACCGCGTCCTCGAAAATGCTGTCGTCTATGATCTGATCAACCCAAAAGGCGCCAATATCCGCAGCCGTGCGCCGCTTTCAGCCTATCTGGGAAAATCGCAACCGGGGTGAACGACAGGCCCAACTATATAACACCGGCTGGCCTTGCGACCTTACGCGCGCGCTACGCTGAGTTGCAAAGCATTGAGCGGCCCAAAATTGTCGAAACCGTTAGCTGGGCTGCGGGCAATGGCGATCGTTCTGAAAACGGCGACTATATCTACGGCAAACGGCGGTTGCGTGAGATTGACCGAGAGCTTGGCTGGCTTTCAAAACGGATGAAAGCGGCGCGCGTCGTTGATCCATCCGAACAGCCTGATAAAAGTCGCGTTTGGTTTGGGGCCACCGTTACCATCGCTGACGAAAATGATCAGCAACGCACGCTTACTCTGGTTGGTGATGATGAGGCCGACGCCACGAATGGGCGGATCGGGTGGAATGCCCCTATTGCGCGCGCGGTACGCGGGGCAGCCATCGGTGATCTGCGGCGGGTAACGCTTCCCAGCGGCGAAACCGAGTATGAAGTGATCGCGATCCGATACTAATCGCCCGTGCCTGTCTGCTCGACAATTGGCGCGCCAAGAGCCGATTCAGCAAGCGCAACAATTTCTGGGTCAGCAGGCAGCGGTTTCATCGAAACGCCTTTTTCTAAGGCATCCGCAATCGCGGTGAGAGCCGCCATCCGTGCGGCTTTCTTATTATTGCCGTCAACCACAATCCACGGTGCCCAACGCGTATCAGTGCGCTCAAACATATCGTCATAGGCTTTTAGATAATCATCACGCCGCGCGCGGTTGCGGTAATCATCCTTACCTGTTTTCCAGCGCTTCCAAGGGTTTTCAAGCCGCTCACGAAAACGTTCGTCCTGCTCTTCCTGAGTGATATGGAGGAACAGCTTGATTAACGTGACGCCATTATCGCGTTGTTGCGCCTCAAATTCGTTGATTTCATCATAGCCGCGCGTCCAGTCAGACTCGGTGCAATAGCCTTCCACTCGCTCCACCAACACGCGGCCATACCAGGTGCGATCAAAAATATTGATCTCACCGCGCCCCGGCAGCCGTTTCCAAAAGCGCCAGAGAAAATGGCGGACGCGCTCTTCCTCGCTTGGCGCTGCAATTGGCCAGACTTGAAACCAGCGTGGATCCCAACCCGATGTTAGGCGGCTGATCGCGCCGCCCTTCCCGCTCGCATCCCATCCCTCAAACGCAATAATCGCTGATTTGCCGTGGATGATGTAAGCTGTTTGAATCTGCGACAGCCGCTCCTGAAGCGCCAGCAAGTCAGCATCATAATCGCCAGCATATTTCGCGCCCGATTCAAAATTATTGAGTTTGATTGTCATCAATCACGTCCTGACCCTAGCTTGGAAAACAGTCGACACCGTAACTGCGAAGATGTTTATCACCGGTTATCAACATAGCATTTTCTGCTTTTGCCTGCGCAACAATCAGATGATCGAACGGATCGTTATGCCCTGGAACCTTCGCAAGGCCTTCGAGCACCGCAAGATGACGCGGCTGCACGTGCAAGACACCAAAACCTTCTGACGTCGCCTCTGCCATCAGCAGCGAGCCAAACTCATTGAGTTTGCCGATCCGCGATTTGATTGATAGTTCCCAGAATGAGGCAATGCTCACCATCGGCTCTGAGCGCGGATCGGCAATTACCATGCGAGTTCGCGCGCCCAGTTTTGGGTTATCGCGCAGCCACCACAGCAGAATATGCGTATCGAGCAGCAGTTTCACGGCAGCGCGTCGAACCCGTCGTCAAGAGCATCACTCTGCAATTTTTCGAAGAAGGTCAGCATCTCAGGGGGCCATTCGTCGATATAATCGACCATGCCCGACACAGTTTTGAGCGATCCCGGCTGCCGTGGTTTGCCGTCCTTGGTATAAACCAATTTACCATTCACCAGATAAGGTGGCGCGCCACCAGCCAATGGTTTGGCAAGCGGTTCATATGCAAAACTCATAGGCATTTCACGCACTCCCGATACTGGCGGTTCAACAACCAGCCCTTGCAAATAATCCTTCACCAACGCCGATAATGACGTGCCCAATTCAGCCGCACGAATGCGCGCCGCACGGTGCGTTTCATCATCTAGCGCAATAGTGACGTTCTTCATATTTTCACAGTATCACATTTACACATATTTACAAGCACTATTTCGGCTGTTCGACACTCCGAATATTCAGTTCGCGCAACTGCTTGAGCGAAACGGGCGACGGCGCGCCCATCATCAAATCCTCGGCCTTCTGGTTCATCGGGAAAGTGATGACCTCACGGATATTAGGTTCGTCGGCAAGCAACATCACGATCCGGTCAATCCCCGGCGCAGAACCGCCGTGGGGTGGCGCGCCGAATTTGAACGCATTGATCATGCCAGAGAAATTCTCATCAACCTGTTCCTGGGTGTAGCCTGCGATCTCAAAAGCTTTGTACATGATTTCGGGACGATGGTTCCGGATTGCACCCGACGAAAGCTCAACCCCATTGCAGACGATATCATATTGATAGGCCAAAATATCGAGCGGGTTCATCGTTTCAAGCGCGTGCAATTCGCCCTGTGGCATTGAAAATGGGTTGTGGCTGAAATCGACCTTCTTCGCATCCTCATCATATTCAAACATCGGAAAATCGACGACCCAGCAGAATTTGAAGCAATTCTCCTCAATCAGCCCAAGCGTTTGGCCAACGCGGTTGCGCGCGGCACCGGCAAGTTTGGCAGCCTGCAGTTCCTTGCCCGCTGCAAAGAACAATCCGTCATCAGGGCCAAGACCGAGCGCGTCATAGATCGCCTTCATCCCCTCTTCGCCATGATTTTTAGCAATCGGCCCGCCGAATTCACCGCCCTTGCGGGTAACATAGCCAAGCCCGGCATGGCCTTCACCGCGTGCCCAATCGTTCATTTCATCAAAATA
>JAYTMV010000256.1:0-2900 GCA_043728175.1 Sphingomonadales bacterium | reverse complement strand
TTTACACGATTTTAACCATGCGGCTGTCAATATTCCGACAGTAGCCAGTTTCGCGCCGCGATTTCTGTTTGATAACCCCGCGCAAAAGGCAAGGGTTTGGGCCGATATGCAAGCGCTGATCAAAGGGATGTAAGAGTTGAGCCGTAAAATTACCCTTCTTTCATCAGCATTGTTGATTGCCGTAACTGCACCAGTAGCAATCGCCGCCCCCGCCACTACGCCAGCCGCGCAGCGCGGCTATGCCGATCAGCTTGGCCCCAATGCCCGCGCGCTTTACCGCGATATTTTTGCGACGATCAAATCAGGCCAGTGGGAAGTGGCGTCAGCCAAACTCGCTGCAATGCCTGAAGGCCCGCTCCATAATGTTGCGCGCGCTGAGCTTTATCTTGCCAAAGGATCACCCAAGGTTGATGGCGAAACGCTTGCAGCGCTAGCCGAAAAGGCGCGCGAATTGCCGCAATCGGCTGCGCTCGTCCGCATCGCCAAGACGCGCGGTGTTGAAGTCCTGCCAGCGCTTCCCACCACCCAAAATCTCAATTGGCTGGGCAGCGCACCGCGCCGGGGCAAAGTCGCTGGATCGGAAGCGCGCGGCACAGCAATGGCCGCCGCCGTTATGCCGCTGCTTAAAAATGATCAGCCCAATGAAGCCGAAGCCGTGGTTGAACGCGGCGCTGGTGGGCTCGATTCCGAAACGCTCACTGAATGGCAGCACCGCGTCGCGTGGAGCTATTATCTGACTGGCGATGATGCCGCCGCACGCCGCCTTGCCGCCAAAGCAAGTGCTGGTTCAGGCGATTGGGCCGCACAGGCTGACTGGGTGAGCGGCCTCGCCGCTTGGCGTCAGCATGATTACATCGCGGCATCGGAAGAATTTGCCGCTGCCGCACGTCGTTCAAGCGACAGTGAAATGGTGGCCGCTGGGCATTTCTGGGCGGCACGCGCTGATATGGCGAGCGGAAAGCCTGAAAAAATTGATGCGCGCCTGCGCCTCGCATCGCGTCAAACCGAGACGTTTTACGGCCTGCTCGCACTGCAACGGCTCGGCCTGAAAGCCAAACCAATTGATCAATCCGCGCTTGGCGGCGTTGAAAAGCGCCCCAATGTTCGTGCCGCACTCGCACTTGCTGAAATTGGCGAGCTAAGCCTTGCTGATGACTTGATCCGCCATCAAGCACGGATTGGCGATGCGCGTGATCATAGCGCACTCGCGACAATCGCGGGTCGCATGGATTTGCCCGCAACCCAGCTTTGGCTTGCGCATAACGGCCCGTCAGGCGCAACTGCTGCGGTAACCGCGCGTTACCCAAGCCCCAAAGGCTGGCAACCTGCGGGCGGCTGGCGCGTCGATAAATCACTCGTTTTCGCCCACGCGCTGCAAGAATCGCAGTTCCGCACCAACGTTACGAGCCACGCTGGCGCACGCGGCCTGATGCAAGTCCTGCCCGGAACCGCCGCGATGATCGCACGCCGCAAGGGCGAAGCCAGCGTCGGCGCGCTTAATATCCCCTCGGTCAACCTTGAATATGGCCAAAGTTTCATCGAAACCGTCCGCGATATGAGCGAGACGGGCGGCCTCCTCCCCAAAGTGATCGCGGCCTATAATGCTGGGCCACAACCTGTGGGTCAGTGGAACCAGCGGACACGCGATAATGCCGATCCACTGCTTTACATCGAATCGATCCCCTATTGGGAAACGCGCAGCTACGTCACCATCGTAATGCGCAATTACTGGATGTATCATCTTCAGGCGGGTGATCAGGCCAAGAGCCTTGCCGCACTCAGCCAAGGCATGTGGCCCCGCTTCCCCGGCCTCCCCGGCGCGACAGCGGTTCGACTAAACGCCAGCGGCGGCCCCCAAAGCGCGGATTAACTCAGCCGTCATTCCCGCGTAGGCGGGAATCCATCTCCCGGTAAGCGAGATGGGTGTAATCTAGAGATGGATTCCCGCCTGCGCGGGAATGACGGGTTGGAATTAGATGCATAGCACCTCACAATCCGCTATAACGCTCCCATGCCAATAGACCCCACCCGCCCCTTCATCCCCGTCCGTATCGCGGTGCTTACCGTATCGGACAGCCGCACCCTTGCCGAAGACGCATCGGGTGACACACTCGTCGCGCGGATCGCGGGCGCAGGCCATATCCTCGCCGAGCGCGTGCTGCTCCGCGATGATGCGCAGGATATCGTCGCGCTCCTCCACCGCTGGTGCGAGGATGAGAGCATTGACTGCGTCATCACCACCGGCGGCACCGGCGTCACCGGGCGCGACGTAACGCCCGAAGCGCTGCAAAGCCTTGGCGGTAAAGATATTCCCGGCTTTGGCGAGCTGTTTCGCTGGCAAAGCTACCAGACCATCGGCACCTCAACCATCCAAAGCCGCGCCTGCGCCGTCGTCGCACACGGAACCTACATCTTCGCCCTCCCCGGCTCAACCGGAGCCGTCAAAGACGGCTGGGACGGCATATTGGTACACCAGTTGGATAGCCGATTTAGGCCCTGTAATTTCGTTGAGTTGATGCCGAGGTTGCGAGAGGTTTGAGGTGGGTAGTGGGTTAGTCTTTGTCTTAGCAAACTGATGGTTTCGACTTATGAAGATCGGACGGAATACGCCTTGCCCTTGCGGTAGCGGCAAGAAATACAAGCGTTGTCATGGGGATTCTGAACCAGCGTCCGTCACTGCCACTGGAATGATCCAAGCGATCAATCGTTCTGAAGCGGAGAGGCATATCCGGCAGAGCCAGCAAGGGCGCGGCAAGCCAATTATTGCTACAAAAAGCGGCGAGCATCAATTAGTGGCTGTCGGCAATACGGTGATGTTTTCAAAGGGCTGGAAGACGTTTATCGACTTCTTAAGCCATTACCTCAAAACGAAACTGACGCCAGAGTGGGGGAATGCCGAG
>JAYTMV010000255.1:0-5106 GCA_043728175.1 Sphingomonadales bacterium | reverse complement strand
AGGGTGTGGGCCATCCTCGCGATTGACAACGCGGATCGGGTTGACCGGGCCAGCGATGACGAGATCATCTGTGTTTAGCCGGAAGGCGAGGGAGCGCGCCGTACCCTCACCCTCACTTTTGACCTCAACCGCGATGAACGGCGCATCCTCGACAATGATATCGAGCTTTTCTCCCGGAGTGACGAGGACATAACTGCCGTCGTCCTCGCGCCGCAGGATTGAGGAGAACAGCTTGACCATTGCGGGGCGATTGATCCGGCCGCCTTGGTGAAACCAACTGCCATCACGCGTAATCACCATATCGCTTGGGCCGCAGTGCGTGGGGTGCCACTGATCAACTGGGGGCAAACGCTTTTCCAAAAGCGCTGCCTCAATCTCGCCGAGCGAGAGTTTGGCCAGATCAGGGGGAAGGTCGCGCATGGGCATAAGGTGGCTTTAGATCAGGTGCGGGCAGGGGGGAATAGGCGATGACGCACTTGTGCAATTGAACAAATGTTCTCATAAAGTTCCAGACGGCGCGGCCTATGGTCGTAATCATGCCGTCAACAGGAGGTGATGAATATAGAAATCAATACAGCAATCCTGATTGTCGCCATTATCACGGCGGCAATCGCTTTCGCGGCCTTGATCCTCAAGATCGTGGAAGTATCACGGGATAAGTGATGACGGGAGGGGGTTGGTCTAGCAACCAGCCCCCAAACGAAGCGGGGTGCGTTGCTAGCACAACGCACCCCTTAACGAGAAGATGATTCATATAGAAACTTCTACAGCAACAGCTATCTGCAGCAAGTTGCTGAAAATGTCAACCCATTTCGCCCAAATCACGCCCAATCACGCCCACCTTCGGCGCCCCGCCCGCACGTCTGATCCTCGCCAGCAGACGATGTCGCTCGACGGGGCCGGGAAGGTGCCAGCCGCCCGTTGCCTCAGCGGTAAAGCCAAAGAAGCGGCCATAATATTCGGGGTCACCAATCATCATCAGCGCGTCCGCCGCGCCTGCATCGGCGACTGCCAACATATGCGTCATCAGCATTCGGCCAATGCCGCTGCGTTGAAGCGCTGGCGACACTGCGACGGGGCCAACGAGGGTGAGCGGCGCACACGCTCTTGTCGGCGTTTCAATCCGCACGGGCCAGCTTTGCAGACTGCCAACAAGTACGCCCCCGTCAACCGCTGCAAAGCTCAGCGCCGGAATCGCCTTCGTGCCAGCACGCAGCTTATACGCGGTGCGCTCGTGGCGGTCGGCACCAAAGGCCGCGTCAAGCAGGCGCTCCACATCGGCGGTGGGGATTTGGTTCAGGGGCAGTATCTTAGTCACGGGCGCGGGCTTTAGACGCTGCGCGCCCGAATGAAAAACGATAATCCACCTTGATGAAATGCGCCCATGCGCCTAATCGCGCCGCTTATGACCAACGACCTTCTCCAACTGCAAGTGCTTGATCTTGAAGTGCCTGTCCTCACGGGCATTTATTCCGAAGAAACGCATTTGCCGCAGCCGCTGCGCATTTCAGTGACGGTTGATCTCGACATCCCCACCCATTTCGCGCCTGATACTCCGCTTTTGGCGTCCAAAAATTATATGGATTTGAAGCGCGCGGCGCGCGAAGCCTTGCCCGAAGGCGTCCATTTCGTCCTGATTGAGGCAGTCGCCGATCACATTGCCGAGACGCTGTTCGTGCAGGATAAGCGCGTGGCGCGGGTTGAGGTGAGCATCGTCAAACTCGCGATTGCCGAGGATGGGGAATCCATCGGCGTTCGCATGATAAGGCATAGAAAATGAAGCTTGCGCTCGTCACGGCGGGGATGCGGCGGATTGGCGCCGCGATTGCCGCACGATTGGCGAGCGAAGGCTGGGCGTTGGCGCTCCACAGCCGCAGTGACGATCATCCAGAACCCGAACTCGCGGCGATACTGGCGCAGGATCATTGCATTTGGCACAGCTTTGTCGCCGATTTTGCCGATAGCGCCGCTGTCGAAGCGCTCCTCCCCGCTGTCGCGGCGCACTTTGGTCGCTTGCCCGATCTGATCGTCAATAACGCCTCACGTTTTGTCTGGGATGATCCGGCGAGCGTGACTGCGGATGCAATCGCGCTCCACCACGCGGTCAATGTCAGCGCGCCAGTGATGCTGACCACGGACCTTGCGGCGGCAATGCCCGAGGGTGCGCGGGGCTGTGTGGTCAACATTCTTGATCAGCGCATCCGCCACCCCGGCGCTGACCAGTTGAGCTACACGCTTTCCAAACAAGCGCTTAGCGGAGCGACCGAAACGCTCGCCCGCGCGCTCGCGCCAAAACTGCGGGTGAATGCGGTCGCGCCAGGGCTAACGCTGCCCACCGAGGAGTATCGCCCAGCACAAATGGTGCGGCTTGCCAAAATGATGCCACTTGAACGTCTGCCCGAACCCGATGAGATCGCCGACGCCGTGCTGTGGCTGGCGAGCGCAGAGTCGGTCACCGGCCAGACGATCTTCGTCGACGGCGGCGCAGCCTTGAAACAATTTGACCGCGATTTCCTGTTTCTGGGGGATGAGGGATAGGGGGCAGCTATGTAAGGTGTTAAGCCTTTGCGGTTGCTGTCTGGAGTTGCCGCCTTCGTAGCGCAGTGCCGACAAAGCCGAAACCGAACAGCATCATTGCCCATGTTGAGGGTTCAGGCACGGCCGCGCCAACATTGAAACCGGCATCCGATATTCTGAAGATTGCGCCAGCGCCGAAGGCACCGCCATTCGCAGTTGTTCCGAACAGATTGCCCGATGCGTCGGCTATAAGACTCCCGAATGGATTGCGCCCACTCTGACTATTAAAGTTGACTAACGTAGTCAGCGCTCCCGCAGTGTCGAGTCTAAAGACCGTGCCACCAGCAAAAGCGCCGCCGGAGACAGTCGTTCCGAACAGATTGCCCGATGCATCGGCTATGAGATTTCCAAATGGGGTGCTCCCGTTTTGGCGATTGAAGCTGACGAGCGTGGTCAGCATACCCGTCGTGTCAAGTCTGAAAACAGTGCCAGCACCGAACGCGCCGCCTTCCGAAGTCGTTCCGAACAGATTGCCCGATGCGTCGGCTAAGAGACCATCTTGTGGTCTGAACCCATTCTGACCGCTGAAACTGGCCAGCGTGGTCAGCGTACCCGTCGTGTCGAGTCTGAAGACCGTACCAGAAAACGGATTGAACGCGCCGCCGCTAAAAGTTGTACCGAACAGATTGCCCGAAGCGTCGGCTATGAGACTTCCGCCTGGGTTGCCCCCATTCGTGCCACCACTAAAGCTGAAGAGCGTAGTCAGCGCACCTGTCCTATCGAGCCTGAAAACCGTACCAGCATTGGATGCGCCGCCCAAAAACGTTGTACCGAACAGATTGCCCGAAGCGTCGGCTAAGAGAGTTCCGCTTGGGCTGCCTCCGTTCTGGCGATTGAAGTTAACGAGCGTAGTCAGCGCACCCGTCCTATCGAGTCTAAAAACAGTGCCAGCACCGAACGCGCCGCCATTAGAAGTTGTACCAAACAGATTGCCCGAAGCGTCGGCTATCAGGCTTCCCCTCGGGTTGATCCCGTTCGCACGATTGAATCTGACAAGCGGGGTCAGCACACCCGTTGTATCCAGCCTGAAGACCGTACTAAAACCGAACTGGGGATCACCAAACGTAGTTCCGAACAGGTTTCCCGATGCGTCGGCTATAAGACTTCCTATCGGGGCAACCCCGTTCTGACCATTGAAGCTGGCCAGCGTGGTCAGCGTTGCTGCTTGTGCAGTCGATATCGTCATCGCAAGTGCTACGAGTGTGGCGGCAATACGCATAAAAAACCTTACTTTGAATTATAATAATAGATAAATTGATCTTCGGCATTTTTTTATGAAAATCAATACCTAAATCTGTTTTAGCTTATAAACATGGCTTAAAATGATACATGGGTCACAATTTAGTACGAGCTATATTGAGTTAATGGATATTTTCGATAGTGTGCTATATGGACAAGCAATAATCGATGATTGCAGTGATTATGGTCTAGTGGTAGTGATTAAGTCATTGTAATCACTCTTCAAATTTTGAACATTCAGCTAGCGCGGTTGCCCGTCTCGCGCACTCCCCCTTGCCAACTCCCCCCGAATTTGGGAAATAGCCTTTGGGGTGAGCCTCTTACCAACCGGGAGTCCAAAATCATGCGTGTGACCGCTGGCCTTGTTGCCATTGCCCTGATTGCGGCCCCTCTCGCCGCGACTGAACCCTTGCCGGAGCGCCCTTTGCCATCTTATCCCCACACCCGCGCGCTTGATCTGGTTGAGCCGCAGTTCGGCGTGCCCGTTGCTGATCCGTACCGCTGGCTCGAAAATGATGTCCGCACTGATAGCGAGGTCGCGAAATGGGTGGCCGATCAGAATAAGATTACCGACGGCTATGTTTCGCAGCTTCCGGGGCGGGCGGTGTTTGCCGAGCGGATGAAAACGCTGTTCAATTATGAGCGTTACGGTGTGCCGCGCAAGGCCGCCAATTTCTATTTTTATACGCGCAATGATGGCCTGCAAAACCAGTCAGTGCTGTATGTCCGCGATGGGTTTAACGGTACGCCGCGTATCCTGCTCAACCCCAATGACTGGGCGAAGGACGGCGCGACGGCGCTTGGCGAATGGTCACCCAGCAATGACGGCACCAAATTGCTCTATGCAATCCAAGACGGTGGCAGCGATTGGCGGACACTGCGCATCGTTGATGTCGCAAGCGGCAAGATGCTTGAGGATGAGGTCAAATGGGTCAAATTCTCCGGCCTATCGTGGAACAGTGACGGCAGTGGCTTTTTCTACTCACGCTTTGCCGAGCCCACCAAAGGCGCGACGTTCCAGTCGCTCAATGTCAATCAGACGGTTTATTTCCACAAACTCGGCACGCCACAAAGCGAGGATGTTAAAATCTATGCGACGCCTGATCGGCCAAAGCTTGGCCACAGCGCGCAGATTACCGACGATGGCCGATATCTGCTGATTACGACTTCATCGGGTACTGATGATCGGTATGAGCTCCACATTGCGCGGCTTGATGGCAAGACGATTAAGCCGCGTCCGCTCATCACTGGGCTTGATTATAATTGGCAGCTTGCGGGCTCTGTTGGCGA
>JAYTMV010000254.1:0-3912 GCA_043728175.1 Sphingomonadales bacterium | reverse complement strand
CAGCCATTGTCTAGCGCAGATCGATCTGCGCTAGACAATGGAAAAACCGTCCACCATGTCCCCGTACACCTGTCCACCATGTCTCCGGTCTATACAACTCGACACGGGGCTGGGCTTCTTCTGCCGATTAAAGCCGAGAAAAAGCCAAGCTCCGTCCCACCCACCCGACGCTGCAAATTTTTATATTCGCTCGGAACCAAACTTTACCCCCGCTGTTGAATGCAGGCGTTCGATGCCCGGACGCAGAGGAGAGTTATGATGGCGTCCAAAACCGGTTCCACGACTTCGAAATCAGATAAAGCATCCGGCGGTCAAGCTCCGGGAACTCCAGCGCCGTTCTTGCCAGTTGCCACGATGCAGCAGGGTATTGGTGGTGAATTGCATCAAATTGCCGCCGAGGGTCAGCCACTGCTGACGACCAACCACGGCACGCCAATCTCGGACGATCATAACAGCCTGAAGGCGGGGCCGCGCGGGCCGACTTTGCTTGAGGATTTCGTCCTTCGGGAAAAAATATTCCATTTTGATCATGAACGAATTCCCGAGCGCGTTGTCCATGCGCGCGGGCTTGCGGCACACGGCTATTTTGAGTTGACTGACTCGCTGAGCGATCTGACGACCGCACTTGTGTTGGGCGAAGTTGGCGAACGGACGCCTGTATTCGCGCGTTTTTCAACAGTGGCGGGTAACCGGGGGTCTGCCGATCTTGCCCGCGATGTGCGCGGCTTTGCTGTTAAATTCTATACCAAGCAGGGCAATTGGGATCTTGTGGGCAACAATATTCCCGTGTTCTTCATTCAAGATGCAATGAAGTTTCCCGATCTGGCTCATGCCGTGAAAGAAGAGCCTGACCGTGGCTTCCCGCAGGCGGCGTCGGCACATGATACGTTCTGGGACTGGATTGCGTGCACGCCAGAAGCAATGCACATGGTGATGTGGCAAATGTCTGATCGCACGATTCCGCGCTCGGTGCGTTTCATGCAGGGCTTTGGTGTCCACAGCTTCCGCTTGGTCAACGATGCGGGCGAGTCCACTTTCGTCAAATTCCACTGGACACCCGTGCTTAACATGCAGTCGGTGGTGTGGGACGAAGCGGTCAAGATCAACGGCGCTGACCCCGATTACCATCGCCGCGACTTGTATAACGCAATCCGTGACGGCGATCATCCGGCGTGGGAGTTGGGCGTCCAGCTTTTCACTGAAGAAGAAGCCGCCGGATTTGATTTCGATCATCTTGATGCGACCAAGCTGATCCCCGAAGAAATTGTGCCGCTCCGCACGATCGGGCGGATGGTGCTTGACCGCAATCCGGCAAATGTGTTTGCCGAAACCGAACAAGTTGCGTTTTGCACGCAAAACCTTGTCCCCGGCATCGATTTTTCGGATGATCCGCTGCTCCACGGGCGCAACTTCTCTTATCTTGATACCCAATTGTCACGGCTGGGTTCGACCAATTTTCACCAGATCCCGATCAATGCGCCCAAATGCCCGTTCGCCAATATGCAGCGTGACGGTCATATGCAGATGCATCCGCAGGCGACGCGTGTTGCTTATACGCCGAGCCTGATCGATCCTTCGGGGCCGCGCGAGCACCCGTCTGGTTTCCGGAGCTTCCCCGCACCCGTTGAGGGCACAAAGCTGCGCGAACGATCAGCGACCTTTGCCGATCATTACAGCCAGGCGCGCCAGTTCTTCATGAGCCAGACCAAGCCCGAACAGGATCATATCATTGCGGCACTTGTGTTTGAACTAAGCAAAGTTGAGATGCCGATCATCCGTGCGGCAATGCTTGGCCATCTTGTCAACATTGACGCCGAACTCGGCAAGCGTGTTGCAAACGGTCTTGGCCATGATGATCCGATCATTCCCGCTGAGGCCGCAGTTGCGACGCGAACCGACCTTGATGTGTCACCAAAGCTCAGCATTCTTGCACAGGGCGCGCCTACGCTTGTCGGGCGTCAGATTGGTGTTCTTGTCACCGACGGCGCATCGTGCGCGATCATCGGCGCGATTATTGAAGCGGCAACCGCTGCACAGGCAACAGTCAAGATCATTGCCCCAAAACTTGGCGGTGTGACGCTTGATGACGGTAGCAAGCTCAAGGCGGATTTCCAGCTTGCGGGCGGGCCGTCAGTGCTGTTCGATACGGTTGCGATTGTTGTTTCGGAAGAAGGCGTCGAGATGCTGCTTGGGGAGGCTGCTGCTGTCGCCTGGGCGCACGACGCGTTTGCGCATCTCAAGGTAATCGCGCATTCGCCTGAGGCAGCTGATCTGCTTGATGCCGCAGGCGTTAAAGTCGATGAAGGCGTCATACCGCTCGGTGACGACGGCGAGGCTGAGCTTTTTATTAAGACGGCGAGTGATGGACGGTTCTGGGCGCGCGAGCCATTGGTACGTAAAGTCTGTTAGGTGAGTGCCCTCTGTTTGGATTTTTGGGAGATCACTCAAACATCTAAATTCGCCACATTAAGCGCATTCTCTTGAATAAACTCGCGCCTTGGTTCGACGACATCGCCCATAAGTTGCGTGAATATTTCGTCGGCTAGATCGGCTTGCACGACTTCTACTCTCAGTAGCGAACGGTTGTCTGGGTCGAGCGTGGTCTCCCACAGTTGATCGGCGTTCATTTCGCCGAGACCTTTGTAGCGCTGGATCGATAACCCCTTGCGACCGAAGGCGAGGATGGCTTCGAGCAAATCTGAAGGACGCGTTACGTTCGTGCCTTTGGACGGCGCCGCCGCGAGTGGCGTTTCATCGTCGCTATCTTCAGTCGCTGTTTCTTCGGTAGCCGCAGCGGGCGCTTTGGCAGTAACAAGGCGGCTTGTTGAGGCGTAATTGTCACCGGCTTCATCGATCAGTTTGTGAAGTCGACGCGCTTCTTGGCTGACGAGAAAACTTGGCTCAATGATGTGGTGATCGGTCACACCGCGCCACAGCCGCTGGAGCAGATAGCCGCCCTCTTCGCTTAATTGCCCGGCCCAGCGCGCCTCGGGGTCGGCACGGTCAAGCCATGCTGCCGCCTCTGCAACTGCGCCCGTCCTACCCGCTTGATCAAGCGTCGGGTTCAGCGCACCAACCAGAGCAAGCGCTTCAATAATCGTTGGATCATAACGGCGCGGCACATAGCGCATAAGCGCGCGCATCCGCCGGGCGTGTTCAACCAGAGTGCGGAGATCAGCGCCGCTGCGTGAACCGCTGCTGGTTTCGAGCATCATTGCGCCGATGGCCGCATCGACCAGATATTCCTCAAGCTTTGTATCATCCTTGACGTAAACTTCGCTGCGTCCGCGCGCGACTTTGTAAAGCGGCGGCTGCGCAATGAAGAGATGTCCAGCGGTGATAAGCTCGGGCAGTTGCCGGTTAAAGAAGGTGAGGAGCAACGTGCGGATATGCGCGCCGTCAACGTCAGCGTCTGTCATAATCACGATCTTGTGATAGCGCAGCTTTTCCAAATTGAAATCATCGCGGCCAATCCCAGTGCCAAGCGCTTGGATCATCGTGCCGATTTCTTTAGACGACAACATCCGATCAAACCGTGCACGTTCAACGTTCAGGATTTTTCCTTTGAGTGGAAGGATTGCTTGAATATTGCGGTCACGACCCTGCTTGGCTGAGCCACCGGCGCTGTCGCCTTCGACAAGGAACAGTTCGCATTTGGCGGGATCACGCTCCTGACAATCGGCGAGTTTTCCTGGGAGCGAAGCGATGTCCATCACGCCCTTACGCCGGGTCAGTTCGCGCGCCTTCTTTGCGGCCTCACGCGCGGCAGCGGCGTCGATAACCTTCTGGATGATTGATTTGGCGTGCGCGGGGTTTTCCTCAAGCCATTCGGCCATCTTATCGGCCATCAGGCTTTCGAGCGGCTGACGGACTTCGGAGCTAACGAGTTTATCCTTGGTTTGCGAAGAGAAT
>JAYTMV010000253.1:0-8811 GCA_043728175.1 Sphingomonadales bacterium | reverse complement strand
AACGCCCTGAGCGTCGACCCAGCCACCACCCGGAAGCGGTGGCAGCGCGGGAAGCGATGGCAGCGACGATGCCGAGGTTACAGTCTGCGTTGTAGACATCGCCTTGCCCGACTCACCTGCGGCAAATGCCGTGCCCGAAGTCGCCATCAGCGCCACTACCGCCACCGAAAAACCCAAACTTCTCATAATGATACTCCCCAAAAACAATCCGCCGCTGGCAGAATCTGCCACAAAGTCGAATGATGTTTAACAGTTTCGTAACCATCTGAAAACGTCTGTAAGTGGTTAATCTCGTCCCAGCTTGGCGCACAGGCGCGGCGCGAGTAGTTTCACTAATGCCTCGCACCCGGCGGCGTCTTCAGCATCGAACCGCGCGAGCGTTGGGCTGTCGAGATCAAGCACGCCGAACAATGCGCCGTCATGGACAATCGGCACGACAAGTTCGGAAAGGCTCGCCCCGTCGCAGGCGATGTGGCCGGGGAAGGTGTGGACATCATCAATCAACTGCGTCTGGCGCGCCTGCGCCGCTGTGCCGCACACGCCTTTGCCCATCGGAATGCGGATACACGCCGCCTTCCCCTGAAACGGGCCGAGGACAAGCTCACCGCCGACCATCCGGTAAAACCCCGCCCAGTTAATATCAGGCAGATATTCCCAGAAGAGCGCCGCTGCATTGGCCATATTGGCAATCGGATCAGGCTCCCCCGCCGTCAGCGCGTCCATCGCGGCGTGAAGATCATGATAAAGCTCAGCCTTGCAGGCGTCGCGGACATCGAATTGAAACATCAGTCCATACTCACTTTCCTGCGTCCTTTTTTAACGTCGCCGCGAATAATCTTGCCGGTTAGCCGCTTTTCTTTGGCGGCTTTGGAGGGCTTGGTCTTGATCCGCCTCACGGGAACGATATGGGCCTTGGCGATCATCTCGGCAAGGCGGGCGCGCGCATCGGCACGGTTGCCCTCCTGCGTGCGGAAACTCCGCGCGGTAAGGACGATCTCACCGTCATTCGTCCATTTGCTGCCTGCGAGCGTTTTGAGCCGGGCATAAACCGATGGAACGAGACGCAGCGCAAAAACATCAACTCTGATCTGCACCGCCGTCGCGACCTTGTTAACATTCTGGCCACCGGGGCCGGTTGCCGCGAGGAACCGCTCTTCAAGCGCGTCTTCGGGAAGGATATAGGGCTCGGGCATATCAGTGCCTTAGCGATTCATGCTGTGCGCTTCAACTTGACCAGCGCTTGATCAAGCGCTTGCAGGAATGCCGAGCGATCCGCCTTTGAAAACGGTGCTGGCCCGCCAATCGCATCGCCGCCCGCGCGCAAATCAGCCATGATGGCGCGCATCGCGATGGCCGCACCGATTGAGTTGGTTGTGAAAGCCTTACCTGTGGACGCAATTACGGTTGCTGCGGCCTTCAAACACCGATCAGCGAGCAAGATGTCAGTGGTGATCACGACGGTCTTCGCATTCGCAGCCTCTGCGATCCAATCATCGGCGGCGTCAAACGCATCGCTCACCACCGTCCGCGCGATAAGCGGGTGGTCGGGAATGCGAAAATGGCTGTTGCTGACGATCATCACGGGCACTTCGTGGCGATACGCCGTGCGGTAAATCTCCTCCTTCACCGGACATGCATCGGCATCAACGAGGATTTGCACGCTCATTCTGGTGCGCTGAACCCAGCAAGCGCAAACCGCTCAGGCAATGGTGCCCGCGCTTCAACCGGAGGCTTGCCCTCACGCGGGACAGACAGGAACGCGCTGTGGAGCAGCATCGGCTCACCCGCTTTGCCGTAAACCGGATCGCCAACGATCGCCGCGCGCAGGCCATACGCCGCGTGTGCACGGATTTGATGAGTCCGTCCGGTTTCAGGGATAAAGCGGATCAGCGCGCGGCCACCAATTTCGGCGAGCTTTTCCCAGCGCGTGATCGCGCTTTTGCCACCCTTATCAACCACCATCCGCCAGCCGCTTTTTTGTGTGCTGAATTTGCCAAGCGGCAGATCGATGATGCCTGACACTTCGTCGGGGATGCCTTCAACCACCGCCAAATATTGCTTGGTGACTAACTTCGCTTCAAACGCCTGAGCAAAGCGCGCGTGCGCTTTGGGATTGCGCGCAAGCAACAGGCAGCCGCTGGTATCGCGGTCAAGCCGATGAACCGCCGTTGGCCAACGGCGAAAACCGAATTTCAATCCCTCAACATGGTTTTCAAGGCTGATCGAGCCGTCGCGCGGGCGATCAACCGGCAGACCTTGCGGCTTGTCGAGGATGATGGCCTCACCATCGATGAAAATGACGCAGTCTGAAAGGAGCATGGCGCGCCATTGCCACGGCGCGGGGCATCACACAATCAGTTACTGGGCGCGAGCTTTGTATTCAGCACCCAGCCGGTATTGTCATTCTCGTCGGCGACTTCCCAGAACAGGCCGTTCTTATTGCCAGTTGGATACACAATTGCGCCCGCTGGCAGCATACGAATGACAGCCCCTCCTGGCGCAGCGGTTCTGCGCATGGCGACGGGCGTTTGTGCTGTGAAGGTCTTGGCAGGAGCAGCCTCAGCTGTACCAACTGCACCCGGCGTGACGAGGCCAAGGTCTGTCACCATCTTTGAATAAGCCTGAATGAAGGACAGTGTTACGATGCGGCCGATGTCGGTATTTTCGTATCCACCGCCGACCGCGCCAGCACCGACATTGCCGACACCAAAGAAGCCGCCAGCACCAAAGCTGGTATCTTTTTTGACGGCATAGCCATCAACCACCGCAAGCGTTTCCGTCGTGCGCACATTGGTCAGCGAAAGAACAGTGTTCGCTTCAAGCTTTTTTGTTTTGAGACCGCCAAGCAAGCCGCCAAGACGTCCGCCAACAACAGCGCCTAAGCCGCCGCCAACCGCGCTGCCGCTGGCATTGCTGTTCGCGCCCTGAATTTCAGCAACCAGAACATAGTCGGCCGCCTTAATCTGCCCTTGACCCACATTTGATTTGCGCTGAAGGCCAAGATTGCCGCCGATATCGCGTTCGCGCTGTGCCGCGTTCAGCCCGGTACCACGATCAACCAGATTGAAGCAGCCTGAACGTTGCACCAACACTTTGAGCAGTTTTGCGGGCGGTTGCAGGCTGAACTGTGTCCAACCATAGGAGTCATCACCATCAGCAATTGATAAAGTGCCAAGCTTACGTGTGCAGCGCGGGACGTCGGTGACGGCCGCCTCCTGAAGCTTTTGACCTTTGGTCGCCTTGGCCTGTTTTGGTTCCTTCGCAGCAAGTGGCGAAACGCCGCCCGCGAGCAAAGCCACGCCAGCCATGATTGTGATGATCTTTTGCACTAAATTTCCCCCAAAACTGCGAATCAAGCAAAGTTCGCATTTGCGTATGACCGGTTAAATATCAATGAAATGGATCACAGGCCATGTGTTTCTACCATCACAAATTCTGCACCATTGGTAGTATTGATTGCGTACTTGCCTTGGCCAAGCGCAACACCGTCTCGCGTGCTGATGTTCACGCCGTTGATTTCAATCGCGCCATGCGAGACAACAAGATAGGCACTATTTTTTTCACCGACCTCGTGATTGATAGCGCCGCCTGCTGCCAGTGTTGCCCCGTACACGCGCGCATCGGCGTTGATGTGCAGCGCGCCTGCATCGCCGTAGCCGCTCGCCAGCACGGCCCAAGCGCCTGCGCTGTCTCCTTTCGGAAATTTCTGCATTCCCCAATGCGGTGCACCGCCCGGCGTGCGCGGATGCACCCAAATCTGGAAGAGCGTCGTTTCCTGCGTTTCAAGATTATATTCGCTGTGCGTTACGCCACTGCCAGCACCCATCACTTGCACATCGCCAGCCTCTGTCCGGCCAATATTGCCAAGACTATCCTTATGCGTAATCGCGCCGCTGCGGACATAGGTGATGATTTCCATATCGCGATGGCTGTGCGGCGCAAAGCCGCTTCCCGGCGCGATGGCATCATCATTCCAGACGCGAATATTGCCCCATCCCATCCGCGATGGATCATGGTATCCTGCAAAACTAAAATGGTGTCGGGCATCAAGCCAGCCGTGGTTCGCCGCACCAAGGGTGTCGAATTTGCGAATATCGATCATGATTTTTCTCACATCAGCGGGTCAGAAAAAAATATGGCCGCCGGACACAAGATATGGGAGTCAGCCCTTCGTATTACAACAAGTGGATGTGGCAGAATCCTGTTGACTCGGTGCGACTCGTGGAGTCAGGCCGATTAATCAGAAATTAACCTTTTACGTTCAGAGATTATGTGGTTAATAGAAATCATCCAGACGTTGCCTCGGTAGCTGATGGGCCGATAACTTACAGGGGTTATTCCATGCGCGTATTGCTGATCGAAGATGAACCAAGCACGGCCAAGGCCATTGAGTTGATGCTGAGCAACGAAGGCTTCAACGTCTACACCACTGATTTGGGCGAAGAGGGGCTCGATCTCGGTAAACTCTATGATTATGACATTATCTGTCTTGATCTCAACCTGCCCGATATGCACGGCTATGATGTGCTCAAGAAATTGCGCGTCGCCAAGGTGCAGACGCCGGTGCTCATTCTCTCGGGCATTAGTGAGATGGACAGCAAAGTCCGCTCGTTCGGTTTTGGCGCTGATGATTATGTCACTAAGCCCTTCCACCGTGAAGAATTGGTTGCGCGCATTCATGCTGTGGTTCGCCGTTCAAAGGGCCATTCACAGTCAGTCATCCGCACTGGCAAGCTTGCCGTCAATCTTGACGCGAAGACCGTTGAAGTCGATGGCAGCCGCGTTCATTTGACTGGCAAAGAATATGCGATGCTTGAACTGCTTTCGCTGCGCAAGGGCACCACGCTCACCAAGGAAATGTTCCTCAACCACCTGTACGGCGGCATGGACGAACCCGAACTCAAGATTATCGACGTGTTCATCTGCAAGCTGCGCAAGAAATTGTCGCTGGCCTGTATGGGTGAAAATTACATCGAAACCGTCTGGGGCCGTGGCTATGTGCTGCGCGAAGCCGAAGATATGGAAGCGCTGGCAGCCGTCGCCTGATACATTCTACCCTGAACTGTAGGAAGGCCGGTGGAGCGAATGCTTCATCGGCTTTTTTATTAGAATATTATGCATTAAATCTAAGCCGTTCGTCCTGAGCTTGTCGAAGGACTGTCCTTCTATTTCGAACGCGTAGAGGAAGAAAGACAGGGCTTCGACAGGCTCAGCCCGAACGGTTAATTTTGCTTTACTGCTTCAGAAATGCCACCATCGCCTGCCCCAAATCTGCCTTTACCACCGCACTCATATGATTGCCGGGGACGATTGAAAGCGTCGCATCGCTCAACTCTGCCGCCAGCGCTGGCCCTGATCCATTGTCATCATCATCCGCGCCGACGAGCACTTGCACAGGCATTTTCCAGCCACGGATCGCATCAATCGGCGTATCAACGAAGGTTTCGAGTATCCGTGCCAGCGCCACCGGATCGCCGCGCGTTGTTTTGAGAAACGCCTCGGCCATCCATTCGGGTGTTCCGCGTTGGTGGGTGCCCAGCCCTTCAAAAATAGCGCGGAAATGCGCGCCGCGCGTGCCCGTGTTCGTCAGCCCATCAAGCCCCATGCCGGAGATAATGACCCGTCCCGGCACAGCCCCTTTAACGAGCATTCGCGCCACCGTCCGGCCCCCAAGCGAATAGCCGCCAAGATCATAATCGGTCAGCCCAAGCTGCGCAATCAGTGACAGCGCATCATCGGCAAGAACGTCTTTTGGGTAGGCCGCCGCATCATGAGGCTTATCGCTTTGCCCGTGCGCGCGCAAATCGGGCATGATTACGCGGAAGCCTGCGTCGGCGAGCAGCGCTGCATGGCCATATTTGATCCAATTGGTCGCTGCATCGCTGAAATAGCCGTGGAGCAGGATCAGCGCCCTGCCCTCACCCACTTCATGCACCGCGAGCTTGGTGCCGTCCGCAACCTTGAAATATGAAACGCGCAGATCAGGCATCGGCATTTTTCCATCGTTCGACGAGCGGAGCATATTCATCGGCCCGGTCACGCCGCAGCGCACTTGTGTCAATCCACGCTTCACAAATTGACTCTGCGCCGAAATGCGCGATGGGAACGAAGCCTGATGGATCGTCGAAACTACCGACGGTGAGATCGAGCTTATCACTGTCCAAATATTGAAATCCCAGCGGCGTTCCGCATGTAGCACAAAAGGGGCGCCGCGCGATGGGAGAGCTTTGATACCAATCGGGCTCATGCGCCCACATAACCTCGACCGTTTTGAAGCCCTTAAACGCAATCGACACCCCGCCCGTCGCGCGCTGACACATGCGACAATGGCACAGATAGGCGTCACTATTCGCAACTTGGGTGGTGTAGCGAATACGCCCGCACTGGCAGCCGCCCGTCATTGTCTTGGTCATTTGAGTTTCTCACGCCACTGGGCCAGATTGTCAGGCTGGGTATCAAACGCAGGGACGGATGGGTCAAGGCTGACTAGAAATAAATGCCATTCACAGATCAAGCCGCCAGCGCCACACAGTTCCTTCGTCGGGGTCATGGCTTTCACCATCGCGAATGAAGCCGTTACGCCGCAGAACTCCGGTTGAGGCGTTTTCTTCCGCCAATGTGTGGGCGCTGACAACCGCCACCTGTTCGCGCTTTGCAATCGCGACCATTTCGGCGGCGATAGCAGTGGCGACGCCCTGCCCCTCATATTGGGGGAATGTGAGATAGCCAATTTCGACCTCGTCTGACGCGCTGGGAGCGCTCTTAAAACCGCCAAAGCCCATTGGCACGCCATCACATCTCCCGATATAACCGCACCACGGCGGGATATGCTCTTGTGCAGATATCTTCGCCATTTCCGGTGCGAATATGCCAGTGACGGCGGGGTCAGATAATTCCACCTCATCTTGGCAGGGGCTAAGACTGATCTTCACCAATACGCCTCCATAATCTCACGCGCCCATTTCGGCTCGCGATATTCCCCGCGCGGCTGGAAACCAGACATAACTGGCTTGATGTCGATCACTGGGGTACCATCAATGGCATCAAGCCCCTCAACATTGAGCGTTAGCCCCTCAACCGATATGATACGACACATTGTTACTCCTAGTCGATTGGGACGGTTCTTTCCACGCTGTGCGAAGATACCAATTTTTGGCCAGTCGCTTCGACCACGTGGATGGCGCGCACCAGATTCAATTTTGTCGTCGCTCACTTTGTCGAAGACGTAGACTATTTCTACGTGGCTGAACTCTTCAAAACCCTTCAGCGCTTCGGTGGTGAAACGTCCCGGATCAAGATCAACTGCGGCTAGGCTTTGCCCCCAATCATCATCAACAGGATCAGAGCGCCCGCCGCGTACCGTTCCGATAGGTTCGATTGTAAATGTCATCATTCGCCCCTTTCGCATTCATATTCATCTGTTTTTCTCGACATTTGGTCGAATACAGGTTTTGTTTTGGGTTCATCAATTATCCTATGTCTTCACCAAATTATCAAATCTAATACGGAGCACACCTGATGAAAAATTATGTGGTTACAGGCCTACTTGCGGCAACTGCGTTATCTTTACCAATGCCCGCAATCGCGAACAATGCGCCGCTGATTGAGCGCACCAAATTATTTGGTAACCCAAGCAGGACGCAGGCGCAGCTTTCGCCTGATGGCAAGTATCTTTCATGGATTGCGCCGCGTGACGGCGTCCTCAATGTTTGGGTTGCCCCAATATCTGATCTGGCAGCGGCCAAGCCGCTCACCAGCGCGCAAAAACGGCCTATTCCGCAGCATTTTTGGTCACCCGATGGCAGCCAGATCATGTTTATCCAAGATAAGGGCGGCGATGAAAATTTCCTGCTGTATGCCGTCAATGTTGCCACAGGTGTCGAGCGCAATCTGACGCCATTTGAAAAAACGCGTGTGCGCGTGGTTGGCACCAGCCGAATTGTGCCCGACCGGATACTCGTTGGCCTCAATAACCGTGATCCCCGGTGGCACGATGTTTATAGCCTTGATCTTGCCACTGGTAAGCTGACTGAGGTGATCAAAGGTGATGGCTATGCTGGTTTTCAAGCTGATGAATCGCTTAATTTGCGGATTGCGCTGAAACCCAATGAGGCAGGCGGGAATGATTTTTTCCGGGTGACGGACGGCAAGGTTGAAGAAAAATCGTTTAGCAGCACAGCTCTTGTGGACTCGCTTACCACCTCCCCGGCTGGTTTTACGACCGACGGAAAAACGCTTTATTGGATTGACTCGCGCGGACGTGACACATCGGCCCTGCTTGCCCAAGATGTTGCTTCAGGTGCAAAAACCATCGTCGCCGAAAATGCAAAGGCCGATATCGGCGGCGTGATGGCTGATCCCAAAACGGGCGTTGTTCAGGCGTGGTCGGCCAATTACATGCGCAATGAATGGGCAGCAATTGATCCCGTAATCGGAAAAGATCTGGCCTTCCTTCGTTCAAAGCTGAAGGGCGATGTTAACGTTACCTCGCGCACTGACAATGATGATTTGTGGGTTGTTTCGGTTGATCCGGTCACGGCCCCGCCTTCAACGCATCTTTACAACCGCAAGGCGAAGACAGTGACGCTGCTGTATGTTGGCCGTCCAGAATTGGAAGGCGCGCCGCTTGTTGCTATGCACCCGCGTGAGATCAAATCACGTGATGGGCTAACGATGGTGTCATATCTGAGCTTGCCCCCAGGAAGCGATAACGACGGTGATGGCCGCCCAGAAAAAGCCGTGCCGATGGTGCTTCTTGTCCACGGCGGCCCGTGGGCGCGTGATAATTATGGTTTTAACGGCAGTCATCAA
>JAYTMV010000252.1:0-8683 GCA_043728175.1 Sphingomonadales bacterium | reverse complement strand
GCGCAAAAGCCAGTTGAGGCGGTGATCCGCAAAGGCTTGATCGAATTTCGTTGAAAAGACGGTTATTTCGCCTCAGCGCCTGAAAAACTGAGGTTAAGTGCGCGTGCGCCGCGCGGAATATTGACCTCGGCACTGTTAAACTCAGTCGTTGCGCGCGGGCTGATCGTGCGCTTGGGCGGGCTGATCGTCCAGCTATAGACGACTCGCCCTTGTGCATCGCGCAGTTCAGCCAGAATGTCGGGCACGCGCTGGCTGGTGTCAGTGGGATTGATGATCTTGCCGACGACAGCGATCATTTCATTGCCGTTTTGCAGTGTCTGACGTTCGGGCTTGAGCGGAACTTCGAGCAGCAATGGCACCTCAAACTGGCCAATCGGAATGCCCAGCTTGGCCGCGATCGTCGGCGTTCCGAAAAATTGGATCGCGCCAGCGCCTGCAATCAGCAGAACCGCCGCGCCGACGGCTGCGATTGTCCAGCGCCGCGTCGGGTTGGTGCGCGGTTTGAACGGCGGGGCGTGGGCAAACGCATCATAATCAGGTTCAGCAACTGGATCGGGTTCGCGCCAGGCGGGCGGCTGGATTGGCGGCGGCGCAACTTCTGGGTACACGACCGGTGTTGCCAGCGGCAGTTCGGCATTGACCGCCAGTACAAGCTCAGGCGGGTCTTGAAACCAGCTATGCTTGCACGCGGCGCAGCGCACCTGCCGACCCGTCGCGCCGACGGCGGTATCGGGAACCAGATAGCGGGTTTTACAAGCCGGGCAATTGAGGATCATGGCTATTTCCTAAGCACTGATCACGTCCTTCATGCAAGCCCAACGCGTAGGCGCGCGCGGCATTTGCCGACAAGACGTGCTTTACCTGCGCAGCGCCGCCGTGCAATGGACAATAAGCGCAAATATGGGTGCGGAGTTATGGCTACAATCGTTCAGTTTGAAAATGTCGGCCTGCGCTACGGGATGGGCACTGAAACGCTGTCTGATGTCAGTTTTTCGCTCACCAAAGGCGGGTTTTATTTTCTCACCGGTGCTTCGGGGGCTGGTAAAACCTCTCTGCTCAAGCTGCTTTATCTTGCGCAGCGGCCAAGCCGTGGGCTGATCCGGCTGTTCAATGAGGATATGGTGACGCTCCCGCGTGAAAAATTGCCGCTGTTTCGGCGGCGGATTGGCGTGGTTTTTCAGGATTTTCGGCTGGTGCCGCATCTCTCGGCATTTGATAATATCGCGCTCCCGCTCCGGGTTGCCGGCAATGACGACCGTGATATTGAAAAGCCAGTGAGCGAAATGCTCGCGTGGGTTGGCCTATCAAACCGCGCCAGCGCCCGCCCGGCAACGCTATCGGGGGGTGAACAGCAGCGCGTGGCGATTGCGCGTGCGGTGATCGCGCGGCCCGATATCCTCGTCGCCGATGAACCCACCGGCAACGTTGATCCCGAAATGGCGGCGCGGCTGCTTTATCTATTCGACGGGCTGAATAAGCTCGGCACGACTGTGGTTGTCGCGACGCATGATCTCCATTTGCTTAGCCGGATTGGCAATGCAACGATGATGCGGCTTGATGCCGGACGGTTGCTTGATCCAACTGGCGCGCTGCGCCACCCACCACAGATGCATGAGGCATAGTAAGTGATCAACGCGCTCCGTGTCTCTGCTGCTGATCGCCGTTTGCTTCCCGAAGGGCGGATGGCGGGGCCGATGCCGTGGGTGATCGCGATCATGATGTTTTTAACAATCCTTACGGCTGCTGCGGGAATTGCGCTTGCGGGTTCGGCGCGCACGCTTGGTCAGGACCTTGATGCGCGGCTGACGGTGCAATTGTCCGAACCCAATCCGGGCTTGCGCGAAGTGCAGACCCGTGAAATTCTTGTTGGACTGAAGCGGCTGGCGGCGGTAAAATCCGCACAGGCCGTTCCCGAGGCAGAGCTTAACGCGCTGCTGGCCCCGTGGCTTGGCAATGAAGCGCTTGATAATGATTTGCCGATGCCTGCACTGATTGATGTCGAACTTAAGCGCACTGGTGCAGACGACATTGCGGTTGTCCGTGAACTGGTGGCGATGATCGCGCCCGCCGCGCGCGTTGATCAGCAGGCAAAATGGCTCCAGCCGCTTGCTGATCTCCTCAAATCACTGACGTGGCTCGCGCTCGGCCTGGTTACTTTGATGACGATTGCGACATCTGCGGCGGTTGTGCTGGCGGCGCGCGCGGCGCTCAACACCCACCGCGCTACGATTGACGTGCTTCACTTGCTTGGATCAAGCGATAATCAGATTGCGGGTTTATTTCAGCGGCGGATCGCGCTTGATGCCTTGTTCGGCGGGTTTGCCGGGCTATTGCTTGCTCTGGTTGTGATGCTGCTGATTGGGGAGCGGATGCGCGCACTTGGTTCTGAACTGCTCGGTTCGGCAAGCCTTGGTTGGGGCGGATGGGCGCTGCTCTTTTTATTGCCGCTGATTGGGGTGGCGCTATCGACGGTGTCGGCACGGATCACGGTGCTGCGCGCCTTGAGGCAAATCTTATGATTCGCCGGATTGTGTCGCTCGTCCTCCTTGCCTGGATGCTTGGTTTTGGCCTGTTTACGGTTAGCCTGCCGGGGCCAGCGGCTGGTGAGATGACTGATGCGGTTGTTGTCCTGACCGGCGGGAAAGGGCGGATCGAACGCGGACTCGACGTGCTTGAGCAGCGTCAGGCACAGCGAATGCTTGTTTCGGGCGTTGACCCATCGGTGCGCGAGGGTGAACTCGCGATGCTTCAGGGTGCGCCGCTTGCACTCTTCAAATGTTGCGTAGATCTTGGCAAAGAGGCGGTTGATACGCGCACCAATGCTGATGAAGCCGCGCGCTGGCTTAGCAAGCGCGGGTATAAATCGGTGCGGTTGGTGACGACAGATTGGCATATGCCGCGCGCGCGGCTTGAACTGCGCCGCGCGGTTGGCAAGGATATTCGCGTGGTCGGCGATTCGGTTGAAAGCGCGCCGGGGCTGCTTGTCCTTTTGCGCGAATATAATAAGTTTTGGATCCGCTGGTTTGCTGTTCAGGCTGGTGTTTGAGTAAATGGCCCTTCTACGCAGCCTCATTTTCACCTTAATCTATTATCTCGGTTGCATCCCGACGGTGGGCTTTGCGATGCTGATGATTCCGTTTGGTCAGTCTGCGATTATCCGAGGCTCGCGGTGGTGGGCACTGTGGCACCGCTGGTGTGCGCGCCATATCTTGGGCATAGAAACGCGCATTGAAGGGGTTTTGCCGCAGCATAGTGTGCTCGTCGTTATGAAGCATGAGTCGATGTATGAAGCGGTTGAAACGCTTGCGCTATTTGATCGGCCAGCGGTCGTGGTCAAACGTGAGCTGACCCAGATTCCAGTATGGGGGACTGTCGCCGAGCGGCACGGGGTTATTCCGGTTGACCGCGAAAGTGGCGCGGCGGCGGTGCGGCTAATGCTCAGCGCGGGCAAAGCTGCGATTGCCCAAGACCGGCCGATCATATTGTTTCCCGAAGGATCACGTATCCCCCACGGTGAGCGCCCTGAACTTAAAGCAGGAATGGCGGGGCTTTACCGCTTACTCGGCCTGCCGATTGTGCCAGTAGCACTTGATAGCGGTATGCTCGCGCCAAAAAGGCGATTTATCAAACATGCCGGGATAGTAACGTTCAAGGTTGGTGAGATGATCCCGCCGGGGTTGAAACGCGCGGAGGTTGAAGCGCGAGTTCACGCCGCGATCAATGCACTTAATCGTTGATCAGTGATCCGCGCGCCCGAAATCGGCGCGCCCGTCATCCTGACCCTGTTCGATAATACTGCGCCGCACGGCGCGTGTGCGGGTGAAGAGATCGAACAGCGCGTCACCGTCTCCCCAGCGAATTGCGCGTTGGAGCGCGGTTAGATCCTCTGAAAACCGCTGGAGCATTTCAAGCACCGCGTCTTTGTTGGTGAGGAATACGTCGCGCCACATCGTTGGGTCAGACGCGGCAATGCGCGTGAAATCGCGAAAGCCCCCGGCTGAATATTTGATCACTTCGGACTGCGTGACGGATTCAAGGTCGGACGCTGTGCCAACGATGGTATAGGCGATGAGATGCGGCAAATGGCTGGTGATCGCGAGGACAAGGTCATGATGCTCGGCCTCCATAATTTCGACATTGGCGCCAAGCTTTTCCCAAAATGCCTGCAACTGCGCGATCTTTGCTGGATCGCTGCCCTCAGGCGGGGTCAAGATGCACCAGCGGTTGTGAAACAGGCTGGCAAAGCCCGCCTCTGGCCCGCTGCGTTCGGTTCCCGCAACTGGGTGTGCAGGGATGACGACATGGTTGGGGAGCGATGCTGTCAGTGCTGCGAGGACATTGGCTTTCGATGATCCAACATCGCTGATCAGCGCTTCGGCGGGGAGGTCAGCGGCAATCTGGCTGGCGACCTCACCCATCGCGCCAACAGGCACACAGAGGATTACCAGATCGGCATCGGTCACCGCTGCACCAGCCGTGTCGCTGATATCATCAACAAGGCCAAGCGCGCGCGCGGTTTCGCGCGTTTCCGCGTCACTATCATAGCCGCTGAGCGCGACGGTTGGCATTGCTGCGCGCACTGCCCGCGCGATTGAGGAGCCGAGGAGGCCCAACCCGATAATTGATATCCGCGCGAACGGCAGCATCAGGCGGTTTCGGCCACGATTGCTCTTAGCGCTTGTGCGACCCCGCGCGTTTCGGCCTCGGTTCCAATCGTGATGCGCAATCCTTGGCCCAGCCCCTGCCCCGGAAGCCAGCGCGTGATATAGCCGTGATCCATCAGTTTTTTATATGCCGTTTCGGCAGTCAGCGCGCCTTCAAACAGGACAAGCAGGAAATTGGCCTTGCTTGGCACCGCGCGCAGGCCGGCATTGCCAAGGCTGGCGATTTCACCCGCAAGCCATTCGCGCCACTGCGCATTGTGTGCGCGGCTATTGTCAACAAATCCGCTCGCTTTGATCGCGGCAATCGCAGCGGCCTGCCCAGCGCTGGTAATATTGAACGGCGCACGGATGCGGTGCATCGCCGCCACGGCTTCGGCTGAGCCATAGCCCCAGCCAATCCGTTCTGCGGCAAGCCCGTAAATCTTTGAAAATGTTCGCGTAATGACGACATTGGGGAATGTGCGCGCCATTTCGAGGCTGTGATCATCGTCCTCAGCCTCAATATATTCAGCATAAGCCTGATCAATCACCAGCATTACGTGCGGCGGTAAGCCAGCATGAAGCCGGGCGATTTCGCTACGCGGCGTGAAGGTGCCCGTGGGATTATTGGGGTTGGCGATAAAGACGATCCGCGTTCTATCAGTTACGCATGCAAGGATCGCGTCAACATCGCTCGCATAGTCATTATCGGCTGCAACAACCACAGTCGCGCCTACCCGCCGTGCCGCAATTTCATAAACCGCAAAGCCGTATTTGACATGGATCACTTCATCACCGTGCCCGGCATAGGCACCAGTGATGAGGTGAAGGATTTCGTCCGATCCCGTGCCGTAGATAATCCGCGTAGGATCAAGATCATATTTGGCCGCGAGTGCCTCGCGCAAATTCGCCGCACTCGCATCGGGATAGCGCTCAAGATCACGCTTATGCTCGGCAAAGGCGACAATCGCCTCCTTGCTCGTGCCAAGCGGATTTTCATTTGACGAAAGCTTGATCACCTTGCGGCCATCATCGGTTGAGGATCGGCCCGGCACATAAGGCGCAATCGCCATAATCCAGGGTTTCGGTTGTGGTGCTGTCATGACGGAGTGCCTTAGGCAGGCCGCGATTGATTGACAAGATAGGGGTGCGCGCCTTAGCCCGCTGAACCAATGAAAGATGATCAGCGTTTTGGCCTTAATGCCCATGTGAAGTTGCTCGG
The DNA here is from genome assembly GCA_043728175.1 of Sphingomonadales bacterium. Lineage (GTDB taxonomy): Bacteria > Pseudomonadota > Alphaproteobacteria > Sphingomonadales > Sphingomonadaceae > Aquisediminimonas. The sequence continues at coordinate 2,818 of JAYTMV010000252.1, read as the reverse complement.
GCCGCTCGCGCTTGATGGCGGCGGCAGTCTTGCGCCCGTTGAGATTGCCTATGAAAGCTACGGCACACTGAATTCAGACGCGTCTAATGCAATCCTGATCTGTCATGCGCTGACGGGGGATCAGCACGCAGCCTCAAACCATCCGATCACTGGAAAACCCGGCTGGTGGACGCGGATGATCGGGCCGGGCAAGCCGATTGATACTGACCGGTTTTGCGTTATCAGCACGAACGTCATTGGTGGTTGCATGGGTTCCTCTGGCCCCGAAACCGATAGCGGAGACGGCACGCCATTTGCGATGCGCTTTCCAGTCATCACGGTTCGAGACATGGTGCGCGCGCAAGCGCTGCTGATGGATCATCTTGGGATTGCCCAGCTTCACACAATTGTCGGCGGATCAATGGGTGGGATGCAAGCGATGAGCTGGGCCGCGACTTACCCTGACCGAGTCAAAGCCGCACTGATCATTGCCTCAACCGCGCGTCATTCGGCGCAGAATATCGCGTTTCATGAGGTTGGCCGGCAGGCAATCATGGCCGATCCCAATTGGCGCGGCGGGGATTATTATGATGGCGGTAAGACGCCTGACGCTGGCCTCGCGGTTGCGCGGATGGCGGCGCACATCACTTATCTTTCCGAACAAGGGCTGACCGAGAAATTCGGGCGGCAGTTGCAAAACCGTGAGGCCAAGACCTTCGGATTTGATGCCGATTTTCAGGTCGAAAGCTATCTGCGCCATCAGGGGCTGAGTTTTACCGACCGGTTCGATGCCAACAGCTACCTCTATATCACGCGCGCGATTGATTATTGGGATTTGGCCGAAGATTATGGCGGCGTCCTTGCGAGCGCATTTCGGGGCACGAAAACGCGCTTTTGTCTTGTCAGCTTTGATACCGATTGGCTTTACCCAACGGCGGAATCGCGCATCGTGGTCAAGGCGCTCAATGCGGCAGGCGCGGCGGTCAGCTTCGTCGAAATCGCCAGCCCCTTTGGCCATGACGCGTTTTTCCTCGACGTGCCCGAATTTGACCGGGTGGTTGACGGCTTCATCCGGGCGGGCGGGCTATGACAGAGCTTCGCCCTGACCTTGCGATTATCGCGGCCAACATTGCACCCGGCGCGCGCGTGCTTGATGTCGGTTGCGGCGCGGGTGAGCTCATGGCGGCACTGCGTGATGATAAGGGCTGCGACGCGCGCGGCATGGAGATTGATGCGGCGAATGTGTCGTCGGCGATGATGCGGGGGCTTTCGGTGATCCAGGGCGATGCTGATGTTGATCTTGCTGACTATCCTGATGCCGCGTTTGATTATGCGATCCTGAGCCAAACACTCCAGACGACACGGCGGCCTGACCTTGTGCTTGAGCAGCTCCTCCGCATAGGGCGCAAAGCCTTTGTTTCATTCCCCAACTTTGCGCAGTGGCGGATTCGCGTCTCGCTGATGTGGGGCGGGCGGATGCCGGTCACGCAGCAACTCCCCGCGCGCTGGTACGACACGCCAAACATCCATCACGTCACGATTGACGATTTCAGGGGGTTCCTGAAAGAACGGGACGTCCAGATTGAGGGGCAATGGTTCCTAAGCGGCGACAAGACGACCACAGCAGCGGGCGCGAACCTGCTCGCCGAACATGCGGTGTTTTTGCTCAGCCGTTAGGTTTAGAACAGCCCCGGAATTTCGCGCTGTGCTACGGTTGGGTTGGCGGGGGAGAGGATGGTTGGCTGTGTCCGGGCTGATTGGCTGGTTTGCCCGCCCGCCACAATCGGTGTGCAACTCCGCCCGGCGAGGAAATCAAGCGCTGTACGCAGCGAGGCTTCTTGCGCGTCACCGAGCTGGCGGGACGGGTCGTCGGCGGCTTGGCAGGTCGTGCCGACGCTGGCGGCAAGCCCACTGAAATAATCGTCAAAGCCAATCGCATTGCGCGTTGAGAACGCAACGATCCGCAAGCGATCATCGCAGGCCGCGCGGTCAACCGCGATTTGGCCGACGGGCTTGCCAAATGTATTGCCACCAATCAGCGCAAGGTCAGCGCGAAGGTAAGGCGCGAACGAGTTGATGACGAGTTCGCTCGCCGAAGCACTAGCGCCCGTAGTGATAAACGCGATTTTGACTGGGCTGACAGACTGTGATTGCGGGTTGAATCGTTTGGTTTCATTGTTTGCGCTGCGTTCGGGGCGGAAGATGGTCGTTGAAAACACATCGCTGCGTGAACGGTTGCCGCCGAGCAAATCACCCATCAGTTCCGCCGTTGAAACCAGCCCGCCGCCATTATAGCGGAAATCAATGATGAACTGGCTGATCCCGGCAGCGCGAAAGCTATCAAATGCCGCGCGTAGTTGCGGGTCGGCTGATGAAATAAAGGTGCGCAGGTTGAGATAGCCAATCCGCCTGCCGCTATCCTCAATGATCCGTGAGCCATAGCGCGAGGAGACGGGCGAGAGCGAGAAATTGGCCTTAGTGACGCTCAGGTCACGTGTCCCTTGCGCGTCTGTGATCCGCAAGATACGTGTGAGGCCAGCGGTACTCGGCCCAATCGCGGCGCTTACACCTGCGATGCCTTCTGCGGCGATAATGTCACTGACGTTGCGCAGCGCATTTGTTGTGGTGCCGATGGCGACAATCTCTGCGCCGCGATCAATCCCGGCGGCAAGTGCTGGCGCGCCTTCAAACGCCTCAATGATGAAGGTGCGCCGCGTGGCCGCATCATTCATCAGTCGGACGCCAAAACCTGCGGTTGCACCCGATGTGTTAAACGCATTTTCCTCGGCAATTGAGGTGATGAAGGTGAAGAAACGGTCACGCCGCTGCGCCCGCGCGG
>JAYTMV010000251.1:0-3033 GCA_043728175.1 Sphingomonadales bacterium | reverse complement strand
GTGATTGGCGTGTTTCGCGAACATTTGACCCCGCTCACCAGCATACATCGCACCTCCGCGTCAATCTGGCTGGTCGCCGAAAAACTGCGTGACCCCGGCAATCTGGGCACAATCCTACGGACGGGCGATGCGGTTGGTGCAGGCGGGCTGATCCTGATCGATGAGTGCACTGATCCCTTCTCAGTCGAGGCCGTGCGCGCGAGCATGGGCGCGATTTTCACGCAAAAAATCGCGGCGGCGCGCTGGGACGAATTTCTGCCTTGGCTGCGTTCGGGGCCGGGGCAGCTTGTCGGCACCAGCCTCAATACTGACACTGATTACCAAACCCCGCGCTACGCCGCGCCGACCTTCTTGCTTGTCGGCAACGAAGCGCAAGGCCTGCCCCCCGAATATGAGGCCGCGTGCGATCTCCTCGTCAAAATGCCCATGCGCGGCAAGGCCGATAGCCTCAATGCAGCGGTCGCAACCGCAGTGATGGCGTATGAGGTTCTTAATCAGGCGCGGCGTTGATATTATAGACCCGTTCATGTCGAGCGAAGTCGAGACATCCGGCGCAACGTGTCTCGACTTCGACCAACGGGTCGAAGTTTATCCTGAGCGCCTGCAAGGCAGTCGAAGGGCTCGACATGAACGGGCTAACTGAGTCGATCTGTCTCAGCCGAATCAATCAATGCAGCACTGTCATCACCGTAGCGCGCAAGCGCCTCAATCGCGGGCACCTCCTCAATCTCGCGCGCGCCGGTTTCAATGTTGAGCTCTTTGAATTTACGCCCTGTGCTCAGGATGTTACGTTCAAAACTTCCGACGAATTTATTATAATTATTGACCGCAGTCGAAAGCCCGCCGCCAACGGTGCGCAAGTGCCCCGCCGCAACTGCAAGCCGCTCATGCAATTCCTTGCCGAGCTCACCAATTTGCCGCGCTTCCTTGGCCAAGCTCTCCTGCCGCCATACCGCCGATACCGTTCGCGCAATCGCGATCAGGTTGGTAGGTGTGGCGAGTAACACCTTCTTTTCAAACGCATAATCCCAAAGGCTATGGTCGGTTTCAAGCGCAGCCGTCAGAAAATGCTCGCCGGGCACAAACATGATCACATAATCGGGCGCGGCCTCAAACTGGCTCCAATAGGCCTTGGCCCCAAGCGTGTTGACGTGCGCCTTCATCGCGGCGGCGTGCGCGGTTAGCCCCGCCACCCGCTCTCGCTCATCGGTTGCGCCAAACGCATCCTGATAGGCATTCAAAGACACTTTGGCATCAATCACCAGCGCCCGCCCGCCGGGCACCAGCACAATCGCATCGGGGCGCAGCCGCCCTTCCTCACCCTCAACGCTTACCTCGGTTTGGAAATCGGCATGTTCGGAAAGCCCGCACATTTCGAGGACGTTTTTCAACTGCTGCTCGCCCCAGCGCCCACGCGCTTTCGGCGCATTGCGCAGTGAATTGCCAAGCTTGGCCGCCTCACTGCGCACCGATTCGTTGCTCACTCGCATCGATTCCATCAGCCCTTGAAGGTTGCCATACGCCTCGCGCCGCTCAGACTCGACCTTGGTGACCGCCTCTTCATACCGCTGGAGCCGCTCTGTCACGGGCTGGAGCAACGCCTTCAATTCCTGACCCGATGTCGCCTCAGACTGCTTAAACCGTGCGTCGGCGCGTTCCAGAAACGCTTGCTGCGCTTGGCCGAGCAGTTTGCCCCCAATTTCACTAAATTGGGCTGAGAGCGCATCCTTGGCCTCGCGCAGTTCGGCAAGTCGTTCCTCAAAGCCAGCCTCACGCGCGTTTTGTTCGGCCTCAAGCGCAGCAAAGCGCATTCGCGCCTCATCACGCTCCTTAACAGTGCCGTTCAAGTCACTGATACTACGCTTAAAATTTTCGAGGTGAAGGTCACGCTCAACGGTCAGCGCTGCAGCCCCGCGCCCACCGATCAGCCAGCCGAGCGACCCGCCGACAATGAGCATAAAGGCCGCCAGCGCAATGATCCAAAAAATTTCCATATTCGGAACATAGGTCGAACGAGCGTGATGGGAAAGCAAAAAAATTACGCAAGCGTCGTCGTCATTGCGAGCGCAGCGAAGCAATCCAGTCCCGAGCTGGATTGCTTCGCTGCGCTCGCAATGACGGAACAAATCCGCCTAAGCCGCCAACTTGCGCGCTTTCGCGAGCTTTTTAAGCAGCATATCGCGCTTCAATTTCGACAAATGATCAAAAAACAGGATGCCCTCAAGATGATCCATCTCATGTTGCAGGCAGGTTGCGATCATGCCGTCGAGTTGTTCATCATGCGCTTTGCCGTCGCCATCGAGCCATTTTGCGCGGATGCTGGCGGGGCGCTCAACATCGCCGTATTGGTCGGGCACTGACAGGCAGCCCTCATTATACACCGAATATTCCTCACCTAGCGGGGTGATTTCGGGGTTGATGAACACACGCGGCACACGGACGGTGGTGCCCGTCTCTTCATCCTTTTCCTGCAAATCAATCACGAGCAAACGCTTCGCCACGCCCACTTGTACTGCGGCAAGGCCAATGCCGGGTGCGGCGTACATTGTTTCAAACATATCGGCGATCAGCGCGCGAATGCCGTCATCCACCGCCGCCACGGGTTCTGAAATCACACGAAGGCGCGGATCAGGGGCTTCAATAATCGATAATATCGTCATGAGTGCTAATTAGGAATTGGGGGCGCAAGGGTCAAGAGACAGGTCGTCGTGCGCGCAGTGCCTGTGCCAGCGTCCCATCATCCAAATAATCAAGCTCCCCGCCCACCGGAAGCCCGTGCGCAAGCTGGGTCAGCCGCACGGGAAAGCTTTCAAGCCGCTCAACGATGTAATGCGCCGTCGTTTGCCCATCGAGCGTGGCATTCATTGCGAGGACAACCTCATCAATCCCGCCTGCCGCCACACGCGCCACCAGTGTATCAATCGCCAAATCCTCTGGCCGTATTCCATCAAGGGCTGAAAGATGGCCGCCAAGTACGTGAAATCGGCCGGGAAATAGCCGCGAGCGTTCTAGCGCCCACAGGTCTGACACATC
>JAYTMV010000250.1:0-2449 GCA_043728175.1 Sphingomonadales bacterium | reverse complement strand
TCGCGATTGGGATTGGCGAGTGCCGCCATCACCGCGTGCCGCCCCCAAAAGCGCGGCCTGCCGCTGCTCCCTTGTTTTGCTTGCGCCCGTTTGGGCCTGATACCACGTGCCATGCCAGCCCTTTCGCGCAAAGCGGGCGGTTTGGGAAGGGGTTAGCGCACGGTAAAGCGCACCCGGTCAATCACGCGCCCCGAAACATCAACGAGCGCAAGCCGGTGCTGACCCGGCACCGCCGCCAATTGCGGGCGCGCGTCAGCCGGGCCGAGATCACGGCGATCAAGCATCAGGCGGTGGCCCGCGACTGATCCGGCGACAAACACCCCCATGCTTTGCCGGTCAAGCGGGATATCGGGATCAAGCGCAAACACTGCGCCGTTGACGGGATTGGTGATGCGTGGGCGGCGCGCAGTTGGCGGAGCAAGTGCCTGTGCAATTTGAGCTGTGCCGCGCAGGAAATATTCAGTGCCGCTTGGCAACCGCTTTGCTTCAATCCCGGTAGGCATAGCGGGCGCGCGACTTGGACGGCCGTTGTGAAGTGCCATCATCACATCGCGCCAGACGGGGGCCGCGCCTGACGTTCCCGAAACCGCCGTCATGCTATCGCCCTCAAGATTGCCGATCCAGACCGCAACAGTGTAGCGATCCGAATAGCCGATGCACCAATTGTCACGCATCGCCTTTGACGTGCCGGTTTTGACCGCCGCCCAGAACGGCAGTTTGAGCGCGCTATCAAGCCCGAAGGTCGCAGCGCGCGCCGACGGGTCAGACAGGATATTGCCGATCAGCCACGCGGCCTCACCGCTCGCTACGGTGCGCGACGCAGCTTTTGGATCGCCTGCACGCAGCCGAAGCGGTGACCAGCGCCCACCAAGCGCCAGCGCGCGATAGGCAGCGGCCTGCTCAAGCAGCGTTACCTCAGCCGAACCAAGTGCCAACGAAAAGCCGTAATACGCGCCGTCTTCAGTCAGCCCGCGATAGCCGCTGTCCCACAGACGGTCACGAAACGGCTCGGTTCCCGTCAGCAACAACGTCCGCACCGCAGGCACGTTGAGCGATCCGGCGAGCGCCGTCCGCACCGAAACCGGGCCTTTGAACGCACGATCATAATTTTGCGGCACATACAGCCCCGACGCGGTGTCGAGCTGCACTGGGGAATCGTCAAGGATTGAGGCCGGGGTCAGCCAGCCTTTCTCAAGCGCCATCGCGTAAAGGAAGGGCTTGAGCGTTGACCCCGCCTGTCGATAGGCGTCGGCCCCGTCAACCGCCGCTGCCGTTGATCCAAGTGCGACCCCGCCGACATAAGCGAGCACATCGCCGCTCATATTATCGACCACAATCACCGCCCCGTCACGCGCACGCTGCGCGCCAAGGTTCATGAGCTGACGGCGCAGTGCTGTATTCGCGAATGTCTGGATATCACGGTCTAGCGTTGTCGTGATCCGCGTCCCCGGTTCAGTCAGCAACTTCACCGACAGATGCGGGGCAAGGCCGGGATCAAGCGCGAGGCGACGTTGGGTCGCGGTCATCGCGGTGGCTTGAGTGCGCAAAGCTTCACAGCGCGGAGGAGCCAACCGACACGCGCGCGCCGCAATCGCTTGATCCGACGCGCCGGGATCGGGGAGGAGTGCGGCAATCAACAGCGCCTCATCGCGGGTCAGCGTCGCGGGCGTTTTGCCAAACAGACCAAGCGCTGCCGCGCCAATCCCCTGCGCTTCGCCGCGAAATCCAGCGAGGTTGAAATAGGCCTCAAGGATCTGATCCTTTGACCAGCGATCCTCAAGCGCAGATCCGCTGCGCATCTGGCGGAGTTTATCGCGCCAACTCCGCGCGCCCGGCGCGGCAAGCTGTGGCGCAAGGAAGCCAGCGACCTGCATCGAAATCGTGCTCGCCCCGCGTGACCGTTCGCCCGAAATCCGCGCGCGCGCCGCACTGGCGATCGCGATCCAATCAATCCCGTCATGCCCCCGAAAGCGCTTATCCTCCGCCGCGATCACCGTTTCGATGAGGATTGGCGAAATCTGATCAAGTGGCACCCAGCCAAGCCGCCGCGCAACAAAATTGACGCGCTGGCTGTCAAGCAACTGGCCGTTACGGTCATACAGCCAAGCCTCGCTTGGTTTCCATGTCGCGAGGGTGGTGGCGTAAGATGGGAGGCTTGGCGGAAGGGTTGCCAGAAGTAACAAAATAACCGTCATTCCCGCGAAGGCGGGAATCCATAATCTCCAACGCTTGAGTATATGGATTCCCGCCTGCGCGGGAATGACGGACGGGTTCATCACCGTATCCCGACCACCACGGGCGCGTTGGGCAGGCTCCCCCGGATATCGGGCGAATACATCGCCTCGACGCGGGTGGGCGGCAGGGTGAAGCGGCCTGAGCCATTGAGCCTCAGCGCATATTCAGTCACAAACTGGCCGCGCGGCACCCATTCGAAATAGCCGCGCCACGC
>JAYTMV010000249.1:0-1980 GCA_043728175.1 Sphingomonadales bacterium | reverse complement strand
CGGCGCGCGCCCGTAGCTCATCTGGATAGAGCGCGAGACTTCTAATCTTGAGGCAGCAGGTTCGAGTCCTGCCGGGCGCGCCAATATTTGTTTGCTGTCAAATGCCGAGTGAGCACGCTACTTCCCAGCGCGGCACCGATCCGAGCAATATTTGACGCTGTCCCAATCGCGCGCCCATTTCTTGCGCCATGTAAAAGGCAGGCCGCATGCAGCGCATATTTTTTGCGGCAGGTTCGCCTTTTTGACCATCTTGGGCATTCGCCATCTCAATCCTGTTTGATACCGCCAGCCATCCTCTGCAAACGCGGGCGAATGCGCAAGAATAAGCGATAGGCATTTTCAAGAAGTGCAAGGATATTGCGATTACGTGCAATAAGCCCCAGTGGCCGCAGCAGCGGGATCGCCCGCCACATTGCAGCAAACGCCGCCGCGCCGCTCAGTATCACACCGCCTTCGCTGGCATGAAAACGAGCAAGCAAGAGCGTGCGATCAAGCGGACAGGACGCCGTCGGATTAGCAGCATCAACAAAATTGATCCGCCCTGCACTATCAAGCCGCCGCATCAGTGCGATTTCTCGAACGCACAATGGACAAACACCATCATACCAAACAATCAAGTTTTTCATAAATTAAACTAATCTTATCGATCCGCTCTGTCAGTAAGGGCTTTGCCCTATCTGGGCCTTAGTGAAGCCCGCAGCTTGCCTGATCAAAATACAACGCCGTTGCATCTTCAAAGCTGCCTTGAAAATTCAAAAATGGTGCCGCCTATAGGATTCGAACCTACGACCCCCGCATTACGAATGCGATGCTCTACCAACTGAGCTAAGGCGGCATAGCTGTATGCTGAACGCGCCCTTACACCTGTGTTTTGGCCAAAACAAGTATCGCGCGCAGCGCAGCGCACTATTTACGACCGCAGCGTGACAGAATTTACCGCGCGCCACCAAAACTTAACACTTCATCAACCATGTACGGTGCAAAGTGTCGACTTGAGATTATATCGCTTGGGTAAGGGCAATTGCCATGGACGGAACAGGGGTTTTCAATCACGAGGCTGAGGCTGCGCGATCATCCTACAGTGATGAGGGCGTTGAATCGCCCATCGGGATCGGCACTGATGAGCGGCGGATGCACGTCCGCGCGTATAATTATTGGGTATCACTGCTTGATGGCCGTGCCTATCCAGCGGTTGAGGATCTTGACCCCGCCAGCATTACCGATTTTTCGGCGAACAGTGTGTTGCTCGATTTCACCGGAGGCTTTGAAAATCCAACGCTGACCTATCTTGGCTCTGCGATCCGCGATGAATGCGATCTTCCCGCCGAACTGATCAGCGCAAGCGAAATTCCCAGCCGTTCGCTGCTTTCACGGCTGACCGACCATTATCTTCAGATTATCGCCAACCGTGCGCCGATTGGGTTTGAGGCTGAGTTCGTCAATCACCGGGGCAATAACACGATGTACCGGGGCATCCTGATGCCGTTTTCGTCCGATGATGATACGATTGATTTCATCTACGGCGTGATCAACTGGAAAGAAGTGGCCGATGCCGCGCTGACCGCTGGTCTTGCCGATGAAGTTGAACGCGCGCTTCAGGCGAACCTGCCGCGCCACAACGAACCTATTCCCGTTTGGGCAGATGGCCCAAGTGCGCGCGAAGAAGAACCGCGCGTTACGCCGCGCGCTGATGTGCTTGGTGTCGTCGATTACGGTGAAGACGCCGAAGAGGATGATGATTTTGCCCCCGATGGCAGCGAGACGCTGGGCGATTGGCTCGCGGCGGCGCGCATCTCTGCTGACTCAGCGGTTGACGCCGATACACGCAGCCGCGCCGCGCTGTATCAGGCACTTTCACGCGCCTATGATTTTGCGCTTGAGGCCGAAACCAACGCTGATGACTATGCCGAATTGCTCGCCGATAGCGGGATCGCGGTGCAGGAACGCGCGCCGATGACGCCCATCGTCAAGCTCGTTTTC
>JAYTMV010000248.1:0-3257 GCA_043728175.1 Sphingomonadales bacterium | reverse complement strand
TTATCTCCGCCCGATGATCGGCATTACCCCGGTTGGCGGCAAGTTCCTCCATATTTACGCGTGCGACATTGGGCGGGGGCCAGACGGCGAATGGCGGGTAATGGCGGATCATGGCCGCTCACCAGCAGGATCAGGCTATGCGCTTGAAAACCGCTTGGCGACATCGCATGTGCTTGGCGGGCTTGCTGAGTCGCTTAACATAGAGCGGCTTGCAGGTTTTTTCACTGAACTGCGTCAAGGCATTGCGGCGGCCTGCGCCCGCACTGATCCGCGTATTGCGTTGCTGACGCCGGGTCGATTTAATCAAAGCTATACCGAACAAGCCCATGTCGCGCGCTATCTTGGGCTGTTGCTCGTTGAGGGCGAGGATCTCGTCATCCATGATGATCGGCTGTATCTCCGCACGATTGAGGGGATGAAACGGGTTGATGCGCTGTGGCAGCGGATGGACGCGCGGCTACTTGATCCGCTGACGCTTGAAACGCATTCGACGATTGGTGTGCCGGGGCTGATTGATGCGCTCGCGGCGGGCGGCGCGGTTGTCGCTAATTTTCCGGGGAGCGCGGTGATTGAGGCACCGATGTTCGCGGCGTTCATGCCAAAGCTTGCCAAGATATTGCTCGGCGAACCACTCAAGCTCCCCAACATCGCAACATGGTGGTGCGGGCAGGTCGGCGCAGCAGCACAAGTACGCAACCGACTTGACGATATGGTTATATCCTCCGCCTTCGGCCCCCTTCCGTCTGGGCTTAGCGGGATTGACGCGCGGCTTGGCAGCGATCTTGATCCCGATGCGCGTGCCGCATTGATTGCTGATCTTGAACGTCGCCCGCAGGATTATGTCGGCCAAGAGGTCGTCACGCTTTCTACGATGCCAGTGATTGATGACGGCATGATGATTGCCCGGCCGTTCACAGTGCGCGTTTTTGCCGCGCGCGGTGCCGAGGGCAATTGGAGTGTGATGCCCGGCGGTTTTGCGCGGATTGGCCCGGTTGCTGACGTCCGCGCGACATCAATGGGGGTTGGCACGCGGTCAGCCGATGTGATTATCCACGGCGCAGCACCGCACGCTGCGGTCTCGCTGCTCCGCGCCGATGCTGGCTCGGTCATCCGCCGCAATCCGGGGACGTTGCCAAGCCGGGTTGCGGATAATCTTTATTGGCTTGGCCGCTATCTTGAGCGCGGCGAATCGGTGCTTGCGCTTGTGCGTGCGGGTTCAGGGTCGGGCATTGTCAGCGATAGCGATCCCTCAATTCCCGCCGCAACCGCCGCGCGCATTCGCACACGTCTGATTGAAGAGGGGGCGGTGCCGCCTGACGGCAGTGCATTTTTCTCTGATGTGCTGACCGCCGCACTTGATGACCCTTATGCGCGGTCAAGCGTTACGAGTTTGCTCAATTCTGCGCGACTTATCGGCGCGGGCTCGCGTGAGCGGTTGTCGCCTGATTTTTCAAGACTGCTTGATGCGCCTTTCCCTAAGCCGGGTCGGTTTGAGGCTAAACACATCCATCTCAAAGCGCGTTTTGCGGCGTTCGCAGGGCTTGCAAGTGAGAATATGGGGCGCACCGCTGGCTGGCGCTTCCACGATCTCGGGCGGCGGATTGAACGCGGGGTTTCGCTGTGCCGTTTGATCTCGGCATTTGGCAATGATCTGGCGAGCGGCGAAGATTTGCTGATGCTGCTTGAGCTGTGCGATGTTCAGATCAGCTACCGTCAGCGCTATTCAACTGGGCTTGCGCTGCTTCAGGTGCGTGATCTTGTCGGGCTTGATCCCTATAATCCGCGATCACTCGCGTTTCAGATAAGCGTGATTAAGGATCATCTGGATGTGCTACCGCGCCTGCGTGATGATGGGATGAATGAGGCGCAGCAAAGTGCGGCCACTGCGCTTTCGGCGCGGATCGCAACGCTCACCGCGCAAACGCTCAATGGGCTGGCGTGCCATGAACTTGAACAGCAACTGCTGGCGCTCTCTGATTTGATCAGTTACCGATTTTTCTTGCGCGGCGGCGAAACGCTGCGCGCCTCAGGGCTGACGCTGGCATGACGACTGCCTACACCATCCACCATGTAACCCATTTTGCATATGAACGCCCGGTTAGCTTCGCGCGGTGCAACCTGCGGCTTAAACCAATTGATTGGGCGGGACAGGTGCTGCTGACGCACCAGATTACCGTGACCCCCGATGGCCGTTTGACTGATGCAAACAGCCGTTCGACTTTGCTCAATATCACACGGCTGCTGCTCTCCAAAGCGACCCGAAGTCTCGATATCGTCAGCCATTCGCGCGTCAGCGTTGACCGGGCGGTGCCGATACCGTCGCCTACCGATCTTTCGGTTGCAAGCGTTGGCGCCTTGGCGCGAGAAAACCACGAAGTGGCTGACAGTGCGCCTGCAAACTTCCTTTATCCCTCGCCGCTGATAGCCCCGGACGCTGCAATCGCGCGTTGGTGTGCGGAGAGCCTTGAGCCTCATCGGCCTATTATTGACGGGGTACTTGAGCTCGCGCTGCGGATCATGCGCGATTTCCGCTTCGATCCTGACGCGACCAAGACTGAGACACTCCCTGCCGAAGCTTTTGCCAAGCGCGCGGGCGTCTGTCAGGATTTTGCTCAAATCATGATTTGCGGGCTACGCGCTGCCGGACTGCCAGCGGCTTATGCCAGCGGCTATATCCGCACGATCCCGCCCGAGGGGCAGGAACGATTGCAAGGAGCCGACGCTATGCACGGCTGGGTGCTGGTTTGGTGCGGGCCTGAAAGAGGCTGGATCGGCTTTGACCCTACCAACGGCATTTTCATGGCGGGCGACCATATCATCGTTGCGGTTGGCCGCGATTACCGCGATATCGCGCCGGTTGACGGGATTTTCACGGGCTACGGCGCGCAGAATATGCGTGTTGCGGTTGACGTTCTGCCTGATTGAGGGAAGGGAAAGCCATTATGCCTGAACCCATCTCAATCGTTGAAGGCCGCGCGATCCCCTTTGGCCGCAAAAATGTCGATACCGATGTGATCATCGCAGCGGAGTGGCTCAAAACGATCAGCCGCGCTGGGCTTGGGCGCGGCGCATTTGCCTCAGTACGCGCAGAGCCCGGCAATGTGTTTGATGATCCCGAATATGCCGGCGCGCCAATCCTTATCGCAGGTGATAATTTCGGCTGTGGGTCAAGCCGTGAACATGCTGCGTGGGCGCTGAATGATCTCGGCATTCGCGTTGTCATTGCACCAAGCTTTTCGGACATTTTCGCGTCAAAC
>JAYTMV010000247.1:0-2411 GCA_043728175.1 Sphingomonadales bacterium | reverse complement strand
GCGCTGATGCTGATCATGCTCTCGGTGTTCCTGATGCCGATTTGCATCCTTGCCAGTTGGGAAGCGATTGAGAAGCGTGTGCCCGAATATATGGCGGCGTTCCTCCTGATGGAGGCGCTGATGATCGGCGTATTTTCGGCGCAGGATTTGTTCCTGTTTTACATATTCTTTGAGGCTGGCCTGATCCCGATGTATCTGATTATCGGCATTTGGGGCGGGGCAGAGCGGATTTATGCGAGCTATAAATTCTTCCTCTACACGCTATTCGGATCGGTATTGATGCTGATCGCGATGCTGTGGATGGCGCAAGAAGCGGGGACGACCTTCATCCCGACGTTGATGGAATATAATTTCCCGGTTGAGGCGCAAAGCTGGCTGTGGCTCGCATTTTTTGCTTCATTTGCGGTCAAAATGCCGATGTGGCCAGTTCACACTTGGCTGCCCGATGCGCATGTGCAGGCGCCGACGGCGGGTTCGGTGATCCTTGCGGGCGTGCTGCTCAAAATGGGCGGTTACGGCTTCATCCGTTTCTCGCTGCCAATGTTCCCGCAGGCGAGTGCTGATCTTGTCTGGGTGATTTTTGGCCTGTCGATGATTGCGGTCGTCGTCACCTCGCTGATCGCGCTGGTGCAGCATGACATGAAAAAGCTAATTGCTTACTCAAGCGTCGCGCACATGGCGTTCGTCACCATCGGCCTGTTCGCCTTCAACCGTCAGGGGATTGAGGGCGCGATGATGGTGATGCTCAGCCATGGACTGGTGTCGGGTGCGCTGTTCCTGTGCGTCGGCGTGATTTATGATCGGCTTCATACGCGCGAGATTGACCGTTACGGCGGGCTTTCGAACAACATGCCCAAATATGCGCTGTTTTTCATGCTCTTTACAATGGCAAGCGTCGGCCTGCCGGGGACAAGCGGTTTCGTCGGCGAATTCCTCGCGCTTGTCGGCGCTTACAACGCGAATAGCTGGGTCGCGGCGGTGGCGACGACGGGGATCATCTTGGGTGCTGGCTATATGCTCTATCTCTATCGCCGCGTGGCATTCGGTGAGGCTAAAAACCCTGATGCGAGTGCGATGGTTGATCTGAGCACGCGTGAGTTTCTGCTGCTCGCGCCGATTGCCGCAGTGGTGCTGTGGATGGGGGTCTATCCTGAAAGCTTTATGGCTCCGATGCGGCGCGATATCGGCACGTTGCTTGCGCGGATTGCGCCGGCAACGCCCGAAGGTGATGCAAAGCTTGCGATTGGCGCGCCGCCGCCGATTGCTGCCGCAAAGGCGCATGGGGGCGCGCACTAATGTCAATGAATGCCTCACTCGCGCTGACTGCGCCTGAAATCATCTTGTCGGTTGGCGGCCTCGTGCTGCTGATGGTCGCCGCTTATGCGGGAGACCGCTCGACCCGCTTTGTCACATGGGCGGCGAGCGCGTTGTTCGGCGTCGCGGCGCTGAGCCTGACCGGCATTGCTGGTTCAGGCGGCAATGCGTTTGACGGGTTGTACAGTGCTGACGCGTTCAGCAGCTTTGCCAAAATCCTGATTTACATTGCGGCGGTGGTATCGATCATTATCGCGCCGCGCTTCTTTGCGCAGGATGATAAACTCCGCGCCGAATATCCCATTCTCGTGCTTTACGCCGCCGTTGGCATGGGCATGATGGTTTCGGCGACTGATTTCATGACGCTTTATGTCGGCGTCGAACTGCAAAGCCTTGCCGCCTATGTGCTGGCGAGTTTCATGCGCAAGGATCAGCGTTCGGCAGAGGCAGGGCTTAAATATTTTGTGCTTGGCGCACTCGCCAGCGGGATATTGCTTTACGGTATTTCGCTGCTCTACGGCTTTACTGGCACGACGGGTTATGCAGGCGTTGCAGCGGCGATGAAGGGTGAGATGTCGCTCGGCATATTGTTCGGTATCGTGTTTGTTATGTCGGGGCTCGCCTTCAAAATTAGCGCGGTGCCGTTTCATATGTGGACGCCCGATGTCTATGAAGGCGCACCAACGCCAGTCACCGCGTTCTTCGCGTCTGCGCCAAAGGTTGCCGGGATGGCGATGCTGGTGCGCGTTGCGGTGTCGGCGATGGGGCCGGCTACTGACGCGTGGCAGCAGATTGTGATTTTTACAGCGCTTGCCTCGATCATCCTCGGCGCGGTTGGCGCGATTGGGCAGACCAATATCAAGCGGCTGCTGGCCTATTCTTCGATCAACAATGTCGGCTTTGCGCTTGTCGGGCTGGCGGCGGGCACAGAGGCCGGGGTTGCGGCGGTAATGTCATACATGGCGATTTATGTTGTGATGACGCTTGGCTGCTTCCTATGCGTGCTGCAAATGCGCGATGAAAATGGCAATGCGGTTGAACAGATCGCAAGCCTTTCGGGGCTTTCGCAGAACCGCAAGGGTTTGGCCGCCGCGCTG
>JAYTMV010000246.1:0-25004 GCA_043728175.1 Sphingomonadales bacterium | reverse complement strand
GCTCATGAAAAAGCTTGAAGCCGAAATCGTTCGCGGAGCAATCCTTAAGGACGGCACACGCATTGACGGTCGCACGACCACGCAGATCCGTCCGATTGTGGCCGAAACGCACTTCCTGCCCCGCGCGCATGGTTCAGCACTCTTCACACGCGGTGAAACACAGACCATCGCAACCTGCACGCTCGGCACCAAAGAGTCCGAGCAGATGATCGATGGTCTAACGGGCCTGAAATATGAGCATTTCATGCTGCATTATAACTTCCCGCCTTACTCGGTTGGTGAAGTTGGCCGCTTCGGCGCGCCGGGCCGCCGCGAAGTTGGCCACGGTAAGCTCGCATGGCGCGCGCTCCACGGCGTTCTCCCCAAGAAGGAGGATTTCCCTTACACGATCCGTTTGACCAGCGACATTACTGAGAGCAACGGCTCATCATCGATGGCGTCGGTTTGCGGTGGCAGCCTCGCGATGATGGATGCTGGCGTTCCAATCACGCGGCCCGTATCGGGCATCGCGATGGGCTTGATCCTTGAAGGTAAGGATTTTGCGGTTCTGTCCGATATCCTCGGTGATGAAGATCATCTGGGTGACATGGATTTCAAGGTTGCGGGCACGTCCGAAGGCATCACCACGATGCAGATGGATATCAAAATTGCCGGTATCACTGATGAAATCATGAAGGCTGCGCTGACCCAAGCCAAGGAAGGCCGCGCGCATATCCTTGGTGAAATGGCGAAGGCACTCGGCGAGACGCGTCAGGAGCTTTCGGCGCACGCCCCACGCATCGAAACGATGCAGATCGACAAGGCCAAAATCCGTGACATCATCGGCACGGGCGGCAAGGTCATCCGTGAAATCGTCGCGACCACGGGCGCCAAGGTTGATATTGATGATGAAGGCCTGATCAAGATCAGCTCTTCCGACCTCAGCCAGATCGAAGCCGCACGCAAGTGGATTTCGGGCATCGTCGAAGAAGCCGAAGTCGGTAAAGTCTATGACGGCAAGGTCGTCAACATGGTTGATTTTGGCGCGTTCGTGAATTTCATGGGCGGCAAGGACGGCCTCGTCCATGTCTCCGAAATTCGCAATGAACGCACCGAAAAGGTGACTGACGTTCTGTCCGAAGGTCAGGAAGTTAAGGTCAAGGTTCTCGAAATCGATCCGCGCGGGAAAGTGCGCCTGTCGATGCGCGTCGTTGATCAGGAAACCGGAGCCGAACTCGAAGACACCCGGCCACCCCGCGAAGAGCGTCCACGAGGTGATCGTCCCGACCGTGGCCCGCGCCGTGATGGCGAAGGCCGTGGCGATAGAGGCCCACGCCGTGATGGCGGTGGCGGCGGACGTGATGGTGGTCGTGGCCCCCGTCGCGATGGTGGCCGTGATGGCGGTGGTGATCGTGCCCCACGCGCCGAAGGCGGACGCGAAGGTGGTGACCCCAACTTCGTCCCCGCGTTCCTGAAGTCAGACGACTAAGGCTTCGCACATAGCGACAATCAAAGGAGGGGCTGCCGCAGGGCGGCCCTTTTTTTGTGATCAATAGCCTCGGTATAGGTGTCAGACGGCCTGACCCTAGAGAATATTGCGCTATGTTTGCCGTGCTGACGCATTAATGTATGCAGTCTGGAAATATCATTAGAATGTCGGGGGAATGATGAATGGCTTTAATACAGGGTGCAGCCGCTATTGCAGAGCAGGAGCTTCTCAATCTCAACCCTGAATTGATCAATCCGTTCATGCATATCATTCAATTCTACAGTCACAGTCCAGAGTCTTTACCAAAAAAGCGCGGGAAACAGCCCACTGGTGGGGTTGAGCACATAAAATCTCTTGTTCAATCCTATCATAAGGCGCGTCAACGCAAACGCCCCGGAGAACCGCAAACCGTTCCCGACCCTTTGGTCTCTTTCATTCTCCAGCATTGGTATAATGTGCTGGAGCAGAATCTTGAAGACGCCAGAAAAGAGCATCAGCTTGCGATGGCGGCTGAGAATTTGGTTGGTGAACTTTTGGAGCGCTATCTGGCTCAGATACTTGAACCCACTGGCTGGATATGGTGCGCAGGATCTATCGTGAAATCAATCGATTTTATAAAACCACCGCTACCAGACGCTGACATTTGGACTATGTTGCAAATCAAGAATCGCGACAATTCGGAGAATTCGTCCTCAGGCGCCATTCGCAACGGCACGCCGATTCAAAAATGGCACAGAACCAATTCTAAAACAGGCAACACCAACTGGCAAAAATTCCCTGATGAGCAGATACGGGCCAATTTATCAGAGGAAGGATTTCAAGCTTTCGTGCGAAATCATATAGAGGAACTGAAAGCGGAACAATAGCTTAAGCAAACAGTGCCATCTGCATCTGTTCGGCCGATTGGTCATGCGTTTTAGTGCTAGGTGTGAGAGGCTCCCCTCTTATCATCCGTTCCCAACTGATTTCATCAGTGCCCTTATAACGCGAAAAAGGAAAACCGATTGGTGCCTGCTGCGGCACGCCGTTCGCATGGTTCAAAATTGCCCGCCCCACAGCCTCACCTAAGCCAACAGGAACCGCATTCCCAATCTGGCGATATTGATCCGTCAGCGATCCGCACACTTGCCAATCATCGGGAAATTGCTGGATGCGCTTATATTCTTGAACGGAAAGTGGGCGGTCTGCTTCAGGGTGGCCAATGTCTGTTGCTGGCATAGTAGGGGATGTCACGAGCGTACAACTTGGTTTATCCCACGCAAGCCTGCGCAGAAATCCCGTTTTGCCGCCTCCTGAATAATAGGATTTGCCCATCGCCTCCTTCTGCAACGCCTCGGGCAGATGTTTCCAATATTGTCCTTCTTTGAGCATTCGATAAAAACGCAACCGTGCCTCGGGAAACTCTGCATGGGAGCATTCGCTCAAACCATCCAATGCATCACGCAGGGTATGCCATTTCGGCAAACCAAAGCGTCCTTGCTGATCATGAGTCGGCTTGAGATGGGGGACTTTCTCGCCATCACGGTGACAAATTAGTACAACCCGCTCGCGCACTTGTGGGACGCCGTAATTAGCAGAATTATATAGATTAAAACTTACGCCGTACCCGTTCCGACGCAGCGTATCGAGTATGTAAAGCAAGGCTCCGCCAGGCTTTTCGCCCATTGAAGGAGACCAGTCCGCATCGCGCTGCGCATGAGGCCGATGTGAAAGCGGTGCAGATAGCAAACCGCGCACATTTTCAATTACGGCGTAACGTGGTTGCAACTCCGTAATTAGATCAATGTATTTAAGGAACACGTTTCCACGCGCATCATGAAAACCGCGCCGTGCGCCTGCTGTTGAAAACGCCTGACACGGCGGCCCACCAACGATAACATCAATCTCATCATGCGCCGACAATCCGGCAAAACGCCTGATATCATCAGCCGAATAAGAATTCACATCATCTATGAGGGGCACATCTGGCCGATTGAGGGCGATAGTTTTTTTACAAGCCTTGTCCTTTTCACACGCGAGCAGCAGCTTAAACCCTGCCTTCTCAAGACCTAAATCCAATCCCATCGCGCCAGAAAAGAAAGATAACGCGTTAAGTGACGCTCCACGCTTCATTTTCTGAGCAGGTTCCATTTGTAAAACATTGCCCAATTGCTTTTCCAACAGCAATGCCTGAATTGCCCCAATTGGTAATTTTCCTGTTACTGCAAACGCGGTTTTTTGTTCGGCAGTAAGTGCGTCATAACCTGCCACATCTTCAACTGTCAGGCCTAATTGTTCAAACAACATTCAAGCTCCAGATATTTACAGAGTGGCGATAGGCTGAGCGGAACGATTGCAAAACATCGCATGTTTGATTCAATGTGACAACCCTAAACGGGCGTAAAAAACCGCTGTCCTACAGCCCCTATTCCTGCCTAATCCTTCTGTCCTCGCAAACGAATCGGGAGGAGCATTACTATGTCTGCCAAAACATCGGCGCGTCGGCGGGCGGCGTTTTTTTCGGCGCTGGCTGAAACGGGGAACCAGACGATTTCGGCTGAACGGGCGAAGGTTTCGCGGAGTTGGGTTTCGCTCCACCGCGCGGCTGATCCCGAATTTCGTGCGCAGATGGAGGCGTGTGTTGCCGGGGCGCGGGAGCGGCTGGCGGGGGAGGCAGCACTGAGCCCGCCGCGCAAATGGCGTGCGATTGACGGTGAGATGCTTGTCATTCGCGGCACCAACGGGCGCAAGGTTCAGGTGGCGCGCGCGCATGTCCGGCAATGGTCGCCGCAGAGCGAAGCGCTGTTTCTCCAGACGCTGGCGGCGACATGCAACGTCAAGGCGTCTTGCGCGGAGGTCGGCAAAAGTGCGGCATCGGCCTATGTCCGTCGGCGCAAATGGCAGAGCTTTGCTGATCGCTGGGAGGAGGCGCTGGAGACGGGATATGTCCGGCTTGAACTGGCGCTCGTCGAAAGTGCGTGCAACACATTCGATCCGCCCGAGGTGGTGCATGATGGCCCGATGCCGCGTGTGACGCCCGAGCAGGCGCTGCAACTGCTCCGTCTCCACCGCCACACCGTGCGCGGCGATGCCAAGCTCAGCGGGCGCTACCGCAGGCGGCGCACGCTTGCCGAAGTGCAGGGCAGCATCCTCCGCAAGATCGAAGCGATCCAAAACGCAGGTGCGCGCGACCAAGCGGCCTCTTAAATCAGCCAGCCTTCACCCGGGTCAAGCGTGCGGAAGCGCAGCGGATCTAGCGCCTCGCGGGTGAGCGACGCCGACAGCCGCGCGGGCGGCTCGTCAATCGCCTCGTCGGTCAGTTGAAATGTGCCCCAATGATAGCCAAGCGTGGGCGGGTGCCCGAGCATCTGGTGCACGCGCACGGCTTCTTCTGGGTTCATATGCGCGTCGGCCATGAACCAGCGCGGGGCATAAGCGCCGATGGGGAGGAGCGCGCAATCTATCTGTGCGTGCTTTGCCATCAACCGCTCGGCCCACCAGCCCCCCGCAAAGCCGCTATCGCAATTGATGAAGCAGCGCTTGCTGCCGGCGTGGAGCGTGAAGCCCGCCCACAGTGCTTCGTTGCGATCCCACACGCTGCGCGCCGACCAGTGGTTAACGGGCTCGGCCTCGATGATCATCTCGCCGAATGTCGCGCGTTCATCCCAGTCAATCGCCTTGATCCGTGCGTTTGGCGCGGCCTTGCGTATGATCGCATCATTGCCAAGCGGGGTGATGATCAATGGATCGTGAAGCGCCACGAGTTGCTTGAGCGACCTAGTATCAAGATGATCATAATGGCTGTGCGAGACGAGGATGAGATCAATCGGCGGCAGGTCCGCCACCGCGATGCCCGGCGCGCGGACGCGGCGTGGCCCGGCAAACTGTGTGGGGCTGGCAAATTTTGACCAGACCGGGTCAGTGACGATGTTGAGCCCTGCGGTCTGGATCAGCACCGTCACATGGCCGATCATGGTGAGGCGGATGTCGCCGCCGTAAACGCGGGTCGGCGGGGGTGGCTGCGGGGCGTTTTCGATCCAGCGCGGCCATTTCGCTTTCTCGCCCGAGGTCATCCATTTGAGCAAATCGCCAAGGCTCTTGCCGCCACTTTGCTGCGGGCCAAAGAAGCGCTTGCCATCAAAATGATCGGAGACCGGGCCGGAATAATAGCGGGACATGGAGCGGGCGTAGCGGCTTCGGGCTTAGTTTGCCATCCGATTTGATCGCACAATCAGCCGCGCGCCGCTAAGGCTCAGGTGATGCTTGTCGAAATGGAGCGGGACGCCGCCCCGGATCACCGCACAATAGCGGGCATTGCAGAGTGTATCGGATGGCTCCCAGATGCGCACACCCAGCGCGCGCCAGTCGGGATAAAAGCTGCGCAGCCATGCGCGCCGCTCATCGAATTTTGCCCGCGATACGCCCACCCCCTCGGTTGGATCGCCGCGCTGCGTCAGCCGGGCAAGGTGGCGCGGCACATCAAACGGCTGTTGCGGCACCGCGCCGATCAGGATGACGGTGCGGTTTAGGCGGCGCAGTGCCCGGATCGTCGCATCAAGCCGTTGCGGGTTCCCATCATCGCCATAAGCAGGATCGACCCAGAACCCGGCAAGGATCACGGTGCGCAAATCCTTATTCGCCGCGATCATATTGAGCACCTGCGCGTTAAACGCGTTACATCCCGCCGTTCCATAGCCCAGCATCGGCGGACAACTGCCGCGCGTCCGCTGGATCAGCGCTTCCCCCCGCTGCATCATATCTTCCGAAATCGCCCACGCCAGCTCAACCCCGTGACTATCCCCCCACAGGATCGTGGTGGGCGGAACGCGCGCGCCGAGCGTACAGAGCGGGCGAGCGCCGCCGATCTCATCAGTGATGCACGCGCCACGAACCGGGCTGACGTCGCTCCGCGCAGCCTCCATCCGCAGCGTTTCGGGGGAAAAGCGCGCGGGCCAGCCGCCCGTCATCATCAGGGCGAGCGATGCGGCACAGGCAAGCGTCATACTGACGCCCGTCCAGCGGAAAACCGCGCGGCGTTCAAACGCGGACGTGCTGCGGAACGGCCGCTCAACAAACCGCCAAGACAGCAGCGCCGCGACAAACGATGCGCTGATCACCGCCACGCTCACCCATCCCGCCAGCCGCGTGTCAGTCACATATTCAGTGAACACGATCAGCGGCCAATGCCACAAATAAAGCGAGTATGAGATCAAGCCGACCCCAACCATTGGCCCGCTTTCGAGCAGGCGGCCCGTAATCGTTCCCTGCGCGCACAGGATCAACGCCGCCGCGCCAGCCACGGGAAACAGCGCGTTGACGCCGGGAAATACCGTCGTCTTGTCAAAGCTGAGCGCGGCATAGGCAATCGCCGCCAGTCCGGCAAAGGCCAACCCCTCACGCATCCAACGCGGACTGATCACCGGGAATGCGCCCACCGCGATGAGCGCCCCGATGAACAACTCCCACGCGCGCGGGGGCAGCAGGTAAAAGGCAAAGCCCGATCCACTCGCCTGCGTCGCGACCGCAAGCGCGAAGGAGGCGAGTGTGATCGAGACCAAAATCGCCGTCCGCCGCGCGGGCACAAAGCGCGCTATCAGGATCAGCAGGATCGGAAAGCCAAGATAGAACTGCTCCTCCACTGCGAGCGACCACGTGTGGAGCAGCGGCACCGTTTCCGCGCTGCCCGCGAAATATCCCGTCTCAAGGAAAAAGCCGATGTTGGAAACAAACAGCGTCGTCAGCAGCGCCGATTGCGGTAGCTTGGCAAAATCACCGGGAAAGAAAGCATAGCTCGCCACGCACAGCACAAACGCCAGCATTACCATCAACGCCGGGAGTATCCGCCGCGCGCGCCTCTCATAAAAGCCAAGGATCGAAAACCGCCCTGCGTCTACCTCACGCGCGATGATGCCCGTGATCAGAAAGCCCGAGATGACGAAGAAGACGTCAACCCCAATATAACCGCCGGGAAACAACCCAAGCCCCGAATGATAAAAGACCACCGGCAAAATCGCGACTGCGCGCAGGCCGTCGATGTCACGGCGATAGGCAGGCGTAGGAACAGAGTGCGAGCGAGACATCAAGCGCGGGTAGCGCGTTTGCCGGGGCGGGGGAAGGGTAGCGATAAAAAGGATAGTTTTTCTCCTTTTTAAGGTGTATTCAATGCAAGATGTTTGAATATGATCCTGACAAGAGCGCCGTTAATCTGGCGAAGCATGGGATAAATTTTGAGCAGGCACAGGATTTGTGGGCTGATGATCGGCGATTGATCATTGCCACGCATCCGGGGCAAAATGGTGAGATGCGGGCGCTAGTGGTTGCGATGATCGCGGAAAGATTATGGTCTGCCGTGATAACAGCGCGCGGTGAAGCGATCAGAATCATCTCGGTGCGCAGAGCGCGCGATGACGAAAAGGAGCTTTATTATGGCCAAGATGATTGATGTCGAAGCGTTTGACCGCAAGTTTGATGCCGGGGAATCGGTGATCGACTATCTCGATCTCGCAACCGCACGCCGCCCCGGCCTAGCCTCAAAACGCGTCAATCTTGATATGCCACAGGCAATGGTAAGCCAGCTTGACACCCACGCCCGCAAACGCGGCGTCACTCGCCAAGCACTTATTAAAATGTGGCTCGCGGATCGCCTTGAGGCGGTGGGGTGAGCATTGGCAAAATCACATCAGTCTCCGTCACTGGGCCAAGCACCCTCCACCTGCAATGGGATGACGGGCGGTGCGGACAGATTGATCTTTCGGCGATCATTGCCGCGCACCCCGCACTTGGCAGCTTAACGAGCGCAGACGTTTTTGCAGGCGTGGCCATTTCCTCCGATGGCTGGTCGCTTGAATGGCTGGGTGAGCTTGATTTCAGCAGCCCGCAGTTGTGCCGCTGGGCCGATGAGCAAGCGGGCGAAACGATGCCCGCCGTTGCCTTCCGCAACTGGATTGAAGCGCACACGATGACCCTAGACGCCGCCGCCGCCGCGCTTGGCCTTTCACGCCGGACAATAGCCTATTATCTGTCGGGCGAGCAGCCCGTGCCCAAAACGGTAATGCTGGCAACGCTGGGGTATGAGCGGATGAGGGCGGCTTGAGGGGGCTCGTTTTAAAGAGTGAGGTGACCGCTTCCACCCCGCAAAAGATGCTGAAAGCGTGGCAGAACCTGGCTTTTATTACTGAGGCGCAGTGAAGCGGTAATAGGTTCCTCGCGGTGTTGGCTGACGCTTTAGCCATGTTCGCGTATCAGGCCGTGATCCGGCAAAAATGCGCTGAATATCGCGAAGCAGTGCGGGTTCATCGCCATAGGCGGAATGGCCAAGAAAATTCGTGTCGACATTTGATGCATCTACTGTTGTCATACGCGGCACGATGGCAACCTGTCCGCGTGCATCACCGAGCGCATAACTTCCGTTGAACTTTTTGGAGGCAACCAGAGCAAGATCTTTGCTGCTGACATAAGAGGTGACCGACTGCGCCATGCGCCCCAAGTTGGGTGCAACATCATCAAGAAAAATCTGGCGATCAATGTCGGGCGACGCAAGAATAAGCGCACCTATTTTGGTTTTAAGATCGGGGCGGGTAGCCGCCAATTCAGATAGCGCCAGCGAAACTCCGCGCGTCCCCATGCTGTGCGCAACGATATAGAGCCGATCAGGTTTTGAACGATCAATGATGTTGGTAATAAAGTCTTTGAGTGGACGCTTTGATTGATCCATCGCGGTTTTGGCATAGGGATAAACCGCCCCGGCAGGCCAACTGAAAAGAAAGGTCGTTCCCTTAAAACCAATGTCATGCGAAACTTGTGCAGCCCGAAACAGCGCATCATCAAAAGGCACGTTGAACCCGTGGACGAACAGAAACGCCGCCCGTTCGGGCGCGCCTGATGCCGCTTTTATGCGGACAAGATCATTGCTGGCTCTGTTGAAAAAATCCGGCCCACTGAGAATGCGAATTTGCGATATGGTGAAAAAGCGAGATTTGTCCTCGGGCATCTCCCAAGGTTTGTACCAAACGGGGCGCTCTATGCTGCCGACCAATCGATCTTTTGGGATAGAAACCGAAGCGGTGCCATATTGCATCGCCGCGCGCGGCCCGACAAACGACCCATAATTTTTGCTGTTAATGCGTTGCCGATTGGTGCCGAAAAATACCGATACAAGGTCATAATCTGCTTCAACTTGAGGAATCGGATACGGATACGGCGGCGGCGGCGGAGGAGGCGGAGGAGGTGGAGGTGGTGGAGGTGGTGGCGGAGGTGGAACTTCCATGCTTGAGCGCGAGCAGGAGCTTACAGTGATATTGGTGATCAGGGCCAGAAAAATAGCCACGATAAATTTGAAATATGGCTGGCGCATACAGTCACCCCAAGTTGGTTGCACATAACGACCAGATCAATTTTATGATCAGTCATAGACGACCATAGTCTCACTTTTGAGTCAATGCCCCTCTCCGCGCACACCCCAATGATTGCCTCACACGAAGCCACGAAGACACGAAGGGCGCGCACCCTCACTCCGGCCACTCTCTGCGGGCGTGGATTACGTTTAGGATGCGCACTGTGTTTTCGGCGACTTCGTAGATCAGTCGGTAATTTGGGTGGACGGTCAGTTCGCGGGTGTCGGCCAATATGCCGGGGCGGCCGATGTAGGGGAAGCGTTGCAGGGTGATTGCGCGTTCCATGAACAGTTCGTCGAGTTCAATCGCTGCGACTGGATTGTCGGCGGCGATATAGGTCATGATGTTGCCGCGCTCATCTCGTGCGTGGTCAGACCAGACGAGTTTCACGCGGCTTCATCTAGCGCGATTTGCGCGCGGAGTTCGGCACGGCGCGCGGCAAAATGGGCCTCGACTTCCTCATGCGTGTAAAAATTGCCTGCCGCGATGCTCGCGCGTGATTTTTCGACTTTGCGCGTCAGCCATTCGATATATTCAGGCGTTGGCGGGGTTTCTTCGGCGACGTAGCTGCGCATCATTTCGCGCAATATCTGCGCCGCTGTGCGATCTTTGGCTTTGGCGAGTTTGGTGAACTCAGCCTTGAGCTCTTCGTCAACGCGGAAGGTGAAAGTGGACTCGGTCATGAGGGTGGCTCCAATGTGTTCATTGCGAAGTATCTTGTAACACATTTATAATCGCTTTCCTATGCCCGGATCCTCTGCCACTTTCCCGGTAATGGATAAAACGGCGCATACCCCTTCCACGCCCTCCGCCCGGCCAGCAATGGGCCTGTGGATGGCGCTGGCGCTCGTTATGGGGAGCATGATTGGGTCGGGCGTGTTCTTGCTCCCCGCGAGCCTTGCGCCGCTGGGGTGGAATTCGGTGTTTGGTTGGATCGTTACCATCTCAGGGACGCTTTGTATGGCGGGGGTGTTTGCAGCACTTGCCCGCGCGTTTCCGGCGGCGGGCGGGCCTTATGCTTATACGCGGATTGCGTTCGGGCCAGTGGCGGCGTTTGCGGTCGCCTGGGCGTACTGGATTTCGCTGTGGGTGGGCAACGCCGCGATTGCGACGGGCGCGGTGAGCTATCTCAGTCGGCTCTTCCCCGTGATCGGCGTGCAACCGGGGCTGTCTGCGGTGGTGACGGTGGCGATTGTCTGGCTGTTTGCACTCATCAACATGCGCGGAGTGGCGCTTGCCGGGCGGGTGCAACTGGTATCGACGATCATCAAGCTGGTGCCCTTGATCGCGGTGGTCGGACTAGCGGCATGGGTGGTGATGGGGACGGGTTCGGCCAACATCCACCCGTTCAACGCGTCCGAAATCAGCCTTGCTAGCGTCACCAGTGCGGCGACGCTCACACTGTGGGCGATGCTCGGGATTGAGGCAGCGACGGTGCCTGCTGATAAGGTCGTGAACCCGCAAAAAACCATTCCGCGTGCGACGCTGATTGGGGCGGGATCGGCGGGGCTGATCTATCTGATCGTCTGTTCAGCGGTTGTCCTAATGCTCCCGGCGGCGCTGGTGGCCGAATCGGATGCGCCCTTTGCTGATTTTGTTGAGCGGTACGGCGGCGGCGCGAGCGCGGGGACGTTGATCGCGGCGTTTGGGGCGATATCCGCGCTTGGCGCGCTCAATGGCTGGGTGATGTTGCAGGCCGAAATCCCTGCCGCGATGGCGCGTGACGGTCTGTTTCCGGCGTTGGTCGGACGGGTGTCGCCGCGCGGAACCCCGGTTGCGGCGCATCTGCTGTCGGCGAGTTTGCTCAGCATCGTAGTGCTGTTCAACTATAGCCGTTCGATGGCGGATCTGTTTCAGTTTCTGATCCTGCTAACGACTGCGATTGTACTGGTGATGTATATCGCCTGCGCACTCGCGGCGGTGAAGCTAATGCGCGAGGGGCGGCTGGCGGGGTCGGCGGGGCTGGGGACGGTGAGCGGGGTGGCGCTGCTCTACGGCCTGTTCACGCTGTACGGCGCGGGCAGGGAGGCGCTGATGTGGGGGCTTGGGCTGTTATTGCTCGCAATCCCGGTGTATTTCGCGGTGCGGCGGAGGGCGGCTTAGGTGGCAACCTCAACCAGCTCTAGCCGCTCACCCGCAGGGCCGAAGGTGGTGGCGGCGCGCCTGCCGCCATAGAGTGCGCCATCTTGGAACGCGGGCGGGGTAATCCAATCAAGGCTAAGCACGTCAAGGCTCTCAACCGCGAGCGTGATCAGCGCATTGCCTGCTGGCAGGCGGTCGGGATCACCGGGGCGGATGCCTGCACTGGGCGGATAGCCGTCAACCTCGATGATCGGCAGGCGGCCCTTTTGCACCATCGTGATGGTGGATTGCGTCCCCGAAGGCAGGCCGAACGCCTTGTTGATCATGCTATATTCAAGCGTGTAGCTGCCGCCCTCGTTTAGCTGCAATTGCGCGCGATACCACGCGACTGTCCCCGTCAAATCGGGGGTGGCGAGGATACAGATGAACATCTGATCAACCGGGCATAGCGCCTTTGGCAGGTCAGACGAGGGCGTATCACAGGCGACTTCGTTAAGGTAAATCATCTCGCCGCCGCGCCCGGTCACTTGCATGGGCACGAAGTAAGGCAGGCCGTCGATAGGCTTGGGCGGGCCGACAATCTCAAACCCCGAACCCGCCAGCCGTGCGGGCCAGCCGTATACATCTTGCACTGAGAGTTCATATGCCGCCCAACCATAAGTGCGGGTTGGCGTGAAATCGGGCGGCACGGGTTGTTCGACGAGCCGGAGGAAGCAGGGTGCGCCGCTCTTTGGCCGCAGCGTTGCCATCCGCGCACCCGCACTTGCGGGGCATCCCCAACTGGCGGCAAGGCTATGCGAAAGCCCGGCTTCTTCAACCAGATCAAGTCCAAGCCGCCCCTGATAATCGGACAGCGCTGCGCCCAAATCGGGCGTGGTGATGATTCCGCCCAGTATCTGCCCGTGGGTGATCATTCGAAATTGGCCTTCCGCTTTTCAAGAAACGCCGCGACGCCTTCGCGGAAATCAGCGCGGGTGAAGGCATCAGCAAAGCGTACGCGCGAGTCGGCGTCATCCTCGGCCTGGCCATCAAGAATGCGGCGGATCAACGCTTTGGATTCGCGCTGGCTATGGCCTGATGTGCTGAGCATCGTTTCGATCAGATCGTCGGCGTTGTCCGCGATCCGATTGATCAGGCCGATACGCTGGGCTTCGTCGGCATCGATAAGCGCCCCGGTAAAAAGGATTTCCTTGGCTTTGGCGGGGCCAACCAGATCAACCAGCAGCTTGGTATCATGGAGCGGGTAGACCAGCCCGAGCTTGGCAGGCGTTATCCCGAAGCGCGCGCGGGGCGTCGCAACGCGGAGGTCACAGGCAAGCGCAAGCCCGCATCCACCGCCAATGCAATCACCGTCAATCATCGCAATCACAGGCTTTGTCGCGCGGGTGAGCGCATATTGTGCAGCGTTGATTGCCGCCTGGTTTGCCGCGCGCCATTCCGGATTGTCAGCGTTGGCAGAAAGCTCACCAATGTCGGCGCCAGCGCAGAAGACGCCGGGGGTGGCGGATTGCAGGATGATCAGTCGCATCGCTTCGTCGGCCACCGCTTCGGCGAGTAGCACTGGCAATGCCTCCCACATCGCCTGATTGAAGGCATTACGTTTATCGGCACGGTCAATGAGGATGTGCGCGGTGCGACCGTCGCGTTCGAGGCGCAGCGTCATGATATTGAAATTCGCGCGGAGGCGCGGAGGCGCGGAGAGAAGAAATAAGAGGAAGCGGGCACCACCAAAAACCCTCCGCGTCTCCGCGCCTCCGCGTGAATTCTAATCATATCCCTAGCCCCGCAAAATGCGCTGCAATCTCGTGTCGCGTTGTCACCCACACACCCTCATGCGCGCGAACGTGGCGGAAAAATTCTTCAAGCGCCCATATCCGTCCCGGCCGTCCGATGATCCGCAGGTGAAGCCCGAGCGACATCATTTTGGGACTGCCTTCTGCGCCCTCGCGGTAAATCTGATCAAAGTTGCGTTTGGCATAGGTGAGCCAAGCGTCGGGCGTCATCGCTGGATCAGTCCACATTTTCATGTCATTATTATCAAGTTGATACGGCATGATCACGATTGGTTTTTCGGGCACGGTCTCACTATCCCAAAACGGAATATCGCCAGAATAATCATCCATGTGATAGGCAAAGCCTTCCTCGATCAGCAGGCGGCGCGTGTTATCGGTATGGAAATAGCGCGACAGCCAGCCGTATGGACGCACGCCCACTGTCTGTTCAATTGAGGTCACCGCCTTGCGGATGAAGGCGCGCTCGGCCTCCTCATCCATCTTAAACTGATGCACCCAGCGGTAGCCGTGGCTGACGGGTTCATGGCCAAGCTCAGCGATGGCCGCCGCGATTTCGGGGTGGTTCTCAAGGCTCATCGCCGCGACTGTCCAGCTTGCCTTGATGTCGAACGCTTTCAAGAGTTTGACCACACGCGGCGCGCCCGCCTTGATGCCGTAGAGATAGTTGCTCTCATTGCCGTAATTGCGGATTGGCGATTTGATGTGGATGCCAAGTTCATCGACCGGCTCCATCCCCCGATCACCGCGCGCGATCGTCATCTCGCTGCCTTCCTCAACATTGACGACGATTGAGAGCGCCATTTTGGCGGCGTTTGGCCAGTCGATCCATTCCTCGCGCATTAGTGCATTTCCTCCCCGCCTGACACATTGATTGCCTCGCCCGTCACATAAAACGCGTCATCGCTGGCGAGCCAGGCGCACGCGGCAGCGGTGTCAGATGGTAGGCCGGGGCGACCCATCGGGTTTTTCGCGGCCATGTTAGCAAGATAAGCATCAACGCTGTCAAGGCCGAGCAATTTGGAAAAATATTCGTTTTGCATCGCGCCAAGCCCGGTCGTTACATGGTTTGGACAGACTGCGTTGACGGTGATGCCGTGCGCGCCAAGCTCAAGCGCGGATGCGCGCGTCAGGCCGATCATGCCGTGTTTTGAAC
Source organism: Sphingomonadales bacterium (assembly GCA_043728175.1). Taxonomy (GTDB): domain Bacteria; phylum Pseudomonadota; class Alphaproteobacteria; order Sphingomonadales; family Sphingomonadaceae; genus Aquisediminimonas. The sequence goes on along the minus strand of JAYTMV010000246.1, from coordinate 10,136 downwards.
TGACATAGGCGGGCAGATGCGGGAAGCCCGTCTTGGCGGCTTGGCTCGCGATGTTAATGATCCGACCGCCTTTGCCAGCGGCGATCATTGCCTTGGCGGCGGCTTGGGTGGCATAAAACGCGCCTGACAGATTGACCGCGATTACCTTTGCCCAATCGGCAGGGTCAACCTCAAGCATTGGCTTCATCATGAAACCGATGCCGGCATTGTTTACAAAAATATCAACGCTGCCAGCCTGTCGTACCAACGCATTGCACTGCTCAGCGTCCGAAACGTCGCAAGCGATTGCCCTGACCGTCACCCCGCGTGCGCGCAGATCATCCGCAACACCCTCCGCCTCGTTATCTATAACGACATCGGAAACGACACAGTTTGCGCCTTCACCCGCGAAGCGTTGCAAGATGCCTTGGCCAAGCCCCTTCTGCTTGCCTGAGCCTGTGACGATGATCGTCTTGCCCGCAAAGCGCATTACAAATCCTCGGTCAGGATGAACTGCGGATTGTCAGCAAAGCCGCGAAACGGCGCGGCGGCGGCCTGGAAGGCTTCAGTCGTAATGTCGGCAACAAAGCCGTCCATCCCGTTGATGTCTATCACTTCGATATATTGGTACGGTGAAGGCGCATCCGATCCGAACAGCCCGGTCGCGCGGTGGGTGGTGAAGCGGTCAACCGAACCAAGCGCATTGACGCCGGGAATATCAACATCCTTCGCCCATGCCTCATAAGCGGCGATATCAACGCCGGGTTTCAGGTTGAACAAGACGATGATCCGCATGGGCGTTCTCCTATTATCAGTAGCCAAATGTGGCGGGCGGGCGGTAGGCGTCAAGTGCAGCGTCAAGCTGGCGTGCGACCGCGAAGAGCGTTGCCTCGCTCGCCGCTGCGCCAACCAACTGAACGCTGACGGGCAGGCCGTCCTCGCTCCAGCCAGCGGGCAAGGCGAGCGCGGGCAGGCCAGCAATGTTGGCAAGCGCGGTAAAGTCAGCCTGATTAGCGGGGGCGCGGCCATGCACGAAGGCAGCCTGCGGCGCGGTTGGCATCAATAATATTGTTTCTTCGTCAATCGTTGCGCGCAATATGTCACGCGTGCGGGCGAGGGTTTCCGGTTGGATTGGCGTTTTCTCACAAAAGCTGAGGAGGAATTTGAGTTCATCAGACAGCAGATCGGCCTTGGTTATGCGCGCCGTGCCGAGATGATCGATCAGCCATAGCCCAGCCATGCTAAAGCCAGCCATGCGGATATCGCTCAAGCCGTCGGTAAGGCGGAGATGATCAATCGGCAAATCAAGCAGGATGCAGGCCTTTTCATACGCCGCGCGAACTGCTGGTTCAACATCAACGCCGCCTAGGCCCTCAAGCAAAATCAGCCGTTTGACGGGCAGTGCTTCAATCGGATTATCCTCCCCGATTACCGTCCAGACGCGCTCAAGCATATCAAGCGAGCGCGCCAGCGGGCCAATCACATCAAGGCTGGGTTCGAGGAAGGCCAGCCCTTCGCTGCTGACAAAGCCATTAGTCGGTTTGAGGCCATACACCCCGCAATAGGCGGCTGGAATCCGCACTGAACCAAGCGTGTCAGTGCCAAGCGCTGCGTCACACAGCCCCGCCGCAACCGCAGCGCCGCTACCCCCCGATGATCCGCCGGGGGTGTATCCTGCGCGGTGGGGATTATGTGTGCGCCCATAAAACGCGTTGTCAGTCGTTGCGCCGAGTGCTGCCTCATGCATGTTGAGAGTGCCGAGAATTTCCGCGCCAGCCGCGCGTAATTTGGTGACGACTTCGGCGTCGCGTTCGGCAATCCGGTCACGGTATAACCCCATGCCACCAGTCCACGGCAGGTGAGCAACCGCAATGTTTGATTTAATCCCAAGCGTGATGCCTGCAAGCGGGCCATCGCCCCCGCGCGCGTCTTTGTCCCAATCGACAAAGGCACCCAGCGGTGCATTCGCCGCTTCAAGTGCGGGCCAGTTGCTCATAGCCCGCGCTCATCAATCAGGCGGATTGGTTTTTGACGCACATCAATCTGCGTCAGCGACGCCGTCCCGCCCGGTGCGCATAACGTCACCGCGACTTCAACGCCGAGCCCTTGGCGGAGCAAGCCCGCAAGCGCACCTGCGTCACTGCCACCGCGACTTTCAATCGTCACCGTCATATCATCGCGCTGTGTGAGTGGATCACGCACCACGCGGCAGATATATTCGCCCGTCAGGTCGCTGCGATTTTCAATCAGTGCGCCGATGGCGTGGGGGAAAAGATTGATCCCGCGCAGCTTGACCATATTATCGCTGCGGCCCTTGAACCCGGCGATGCGCTTGAACGCAATCTCTCCGCGTCCGCCAAGTTCATGGCTGATATCGTGCGTGTTGAAACGGATACACGGCGCGATATCATCCTTGTAGAGGCAGGTGACGACCATATCGCCAGTTTCGCCAGCCGCAACAGGCCGCCCGTCATCAACCCCGAGTAGTTCGAGATACTGCGCATCCTCCCACACATACAGCCCGTCGCGGTCGGGGCCTTCGCCAGCGATTGATCCCGTGTCACCAACGCCGTACCAATCATAGGCCTTGGCCCCGTGCCACGCGGCCTCGGTCGCGGCGCGGTCTTCAGTACCAAGGTGTCCAATGATCATTTTGAGGTTGATCCGGTCAAACAGTTTTTCGGCCTCAGCGACTTCGGCGAGTTTGCGGATATAATCAACGAAGCCCACCATCACGCTCACCCCGAAATCGGCCATCAGATTGACTTGATTGATTGACCGCGTTTCAATTCCAGTGCCCGCCGAAAGGAAAATCGCATTGGTGAAATGCGTCACAGCCTCGCGGATATAATGGCCGCCGTTTATCATCCCGTGGCCGTAAACTGAGTGGATGACGTCGCAGGGTTGCAGGCCCATCCAGCGGTACATCCGCCCGACGAGCAGATTGCCAACTTCGCGCCCTTTGGGGCCGAACAGTAGAGTCTGTGGGCGCCCGGTTGTGCCCGATGTGGTATGGAGAAACACCGGGGGGCGGTCTGCCCCGCCAAGGCCTGCGAAATCCCCGTAAGGGGGATGATCGGTGATTGAAGCCATCAGGTCGGCCTTGTCATACACAGGCAGCTTGGTGATATCGGCTAGGCCGCGAATATCGCCGGGTTCAATCCCCCGCGCGTGCCACAGCCGCTGGTAAAACGGAATTTGCCAGCCGCGCACCATCAGCTTGACGAATTGCGCGTTTTGCAGGCTGTAAAGTTCGTCACGGCTCATCGCTGCGTAACGCGCGGTAAAGGCATCACCGATTGGGTAATCAGCAAGCATCTGCTTGATATCAATGCTTTCAAAGAGCGTCGGGAAACTCATTGCGGCTCCGTAAAATAGCCAAGTGGATCATTAAACAGGCGGCGGTCGATATGGGCGGTAAGCACCTCACACAAGTCACGTTTAGCAACGATCTGGTGCGCACTGAGTGCTGCATTCGGGCTTCCGAGAATATCGGGAATCTCGATTAGAACGCGGCGACCATCGGTGTAAATAATCTCAAGACGCTGCGGCGATAACGCGTTGAGATCGGGGTTATCATCAACCTGTATGCGCAGCATTGCCGCACACTCCCGGATGACTGGATCAGTGAAGCTCGCTGCATCAAACCGTTTTGGGTCAATCCGCCCGTCACGCAACATAAGTGCAGTAAGGAACGGCAAGCATAACCGCGCATACGCTGGCGACATATTGTCGCTTATCGGACGATCAATCAGGCGCACAACCAGCGGTGATACATGCGCCGTGATTTGGCTGATCGCGTCACTACTCGTGCGCACTTCATCAAGTGTCGCCAGCAACCCGTGACTCGCGCGACCACAAGGATAAGGCTTGGTGCTGACTTCGCTGATCCGCCAGATTTGGCCGACACTCTCCGTGTAGCGCGATAAATCACCTTGATCGATGAGCTTGAAATATCCAAATGGCCCTTCAAGCGCGTCATGCGGGCCGGTAAGGCCATTCTTGACCAGATCAACGACCTGAATCGCTGCGCGTGCGGCATTGGCAATTTGTAAAGGCAGTGCGATTGACCCTTCAACATGCGCCTGCATCGTTCCCGCGCAGTGCGAATAAGCGAGGCCGATGACATCCGCGAACTGATTGCGGTTCAATCCTTCAATCCGCGCAACTGCGAGTGCCGCACCGATCAAACCAGCGGTTGCGGGGCGGAAGAAACTGAGCGCGCTATCGGCGGCAATGCCAAGCCCGCTGGCGATATCAACGCCGATGGCGAGCGCTGTAAGCGCTTGCTCAGCATCGCACCCGCCGCGCCGGTCAATCGCAGCGTGGAGCGCCGCCGTCACCACTGAAAGCGCGTGGACGACCGCGCCCTCATGCACCGCGTCCCATTCAAGGCAGTGAATTTGAAAGGCGTTGACATAGGCAGCGGACGGCGCAGGCAAACGTTCGCTGCGGCCAAGCAGGCGCGCTTCGTTCCCACTGCCCCAACCTGCAGCTGCAGCATAAACACCATCAGCACCCGGAGCGGTTGAACCTGCCGCGCCAACAGCCAATGTATCGGCAAGCAGCCGAAGCGTATCGTCGCGAACCGCCTCAGGCAGCATATGATCCGCCGTCGCGAAATCAAGCAGGTCGTTTGTCGCGCTCATAGCCATAACTCAAGCAAAGCGACAACGCCTTCACCGTCGGCATCCTCAAACGCTGTGCACACTGCATGATCGGCATTGGTCTGGGTTAACCCGCCCAGCATCATCAGTTGCTGCGCTTTTGCGATAATCCCTTCACGCGATAGCGGGCGCTCCGGGTCACCGCGTGCGTCATTCAGCGTGAAGCTGTCAGTTGCGGTACGCACCGTCGCGCCAAAATGATTAGGATAGGCAGCGGTCAGAGCAGGGTCTTCGGTAACACTAATTTGTGCGCGGATGTTGGCCAATGCTGCAATGGCATCGGGTTCAAAATCAGCGGGCGTTGGCGCGCCGCGTACTATTACGATTGCGAGTGCGTGCTGAAGCGAGAACTTCGCTTCAGCTACAGTCGCGGGGTTTGGACGATCACAAAAGGTCAGCGCATCAGCGTAGGTCTCGATGGTCACTGATCCTGAAATTGCGCCACGTTCGCGTAGTTCAAGCGCTGCATCAATCGCAGGGTGGGTGTGGCGACATGCAGCCCAGGGCTTGACGCTCACCTCACCCAATCGCCAGCCCTCGGTCAGAACTAAAGGCTTTGGTTCACGGCAGGTCGCGGCAAAAACGCCCTGTGGCCCTTCGAGAATGTAGCGCGGCCCCGTAACGCCTTGTGCTGCAAAAAAAGCCGCCGACCCTCCAGTAATTACCGCGTGGGCAATATGCCACTGTTTCGCCATTACGGCTTCATTGCGGGTTTGCCAGACCCCGCCCATAACTGAGCCAGCGAGCGCAAGTGCTGCGGCGGTCTGCGCAGCGTCACAGTCAAGCAAGCTTGCTGCTGCTGCTGCTGCACCAAACACGCCTGCGGTCGCGGTTGGATGAAAATGGGCATAATGATGCGCATCAAACATTGATCCAACCGCAATCATTGCCTCATAGCCGCGCACGGCGGCATCAAGCCATACGTCATCATCGCCGTTCAAACCGCCAAGCACCGAGGGCCAAATAACCGGGCTAGGGTGAAGCAGCGCGGCACGGTGCACATCATCCATCTCAAGCACATTGCCAAGGAATGCTGCCTTTGAAAGTACATTATCAGTTGCGTTGGGAAAATCGAGCCGCCCAACCTCTGAAAAACGCGCACCGGCAACACAGCCAAGCCAATCGAGCAGATGCAGCCGCGCTCGGTCGCGAGTCTCCGCATCCACTGGACGTTGCAAATGCTGCGCGATTTGCTCAATGAGGGTATATGCTTCGCTCATGCGGGCACCACAGGAGGGATAATTTGGCCGCCACGCCGCGTTACCGCGAACTTGCCGAGGAACTGCGCGAAGAGATTTTGCGCGGCGCTTATTCGGCTGAGACATTTCCCACCGAAAGCGATTTGTGCAAGCGTTACTCGGTCAGCCGCTTCACCGTGAGAGAGGCGCTGCGCACGCTTCAGGGTGAGGGATTGATCGCGCGCAAACGCGGCTCGGGCACGGTTATTCAACCCGCCGCAGCACGTGGCGGCGCGCTCCATCAACCGCTCTCGAACGTAGGCGAAATCCTGCAATATGCGCGTGACACTCGCGCGCATTTTACTGAACTTGGGGAGGGGCCGCTGCCCAAGGCGATTGCCGAGCAGTTGGGGCTGGTTGCCGGTGGCCGCTGGACGCGCTTTCAAGGGCTGCGCACCGGAGGCGGATCGACTCAACCGATTGCCGCGATTGATGCCTATGTCCACGAAAGCCTGCGCGAGGCTGCGCTGCGGGTTTCGCCCAATGAGGATACGATTTTTCGACAGCTTGAGCGGCTCGCCGGGGTTAAAATTGCGCAAGTGACGCAGGATATTCAGGCGGTGGTGGCCTCGGCTGAGGTCGCGCGGCTGCTCGGCCTCACCAAACGCGCGCCGTGCCTGCGTATCCTGCGCTGCTACAAGGATGCCTCGGGACAAATTCTTGAAATTTCGGCGAACCATCACCCCGGCGAACGTTTCGCCTATTCGATGCATATCGAGGTGGAGGGTTAGCTTAGCCATCGGCGTTAAGTTCAGGCGCGCCTGACGGCACCCACCTCTCCGATGCGAAGCGGATGGCCGGGGCAATCTGATGCGCGCCACCGTGTTCGATAATCAAACCGCGTTCGGCAACATGCGGCTGATCAAACGCCTGACGAAAATCAAGAACGGGCGAGAAGGCGACATCTTTGTCAGCGAACCAATCCTCCCATTCGGCGCGGGTTTTGGTGATGAAGGTTTCGCGTAAGAAAGTGATGAGCGCGCCTTGCTCTCCTGCTGGAGCCTCTCCAAGCGCAATCAGATCGGGTCGCCCTAGCGCGTTCAGCAAATTCTCGACAAATTTCATCTCGCGCCCACCAAGCACAACATGACCGCCGTCTTTGGTTTGGTAGACATTGTAGAAGCCCGCGCCGCCAAGCGAGCGTTGATGCGATGATCGCGGCGGCGCTCCTCCCGCAATCGCGCCGCCTGCCGTATGCGCACACCATGGCAGCAGGCTGTCAAACATCGCGCAGTCAATATAATCACCGCGCCCGCTTTTCTCGCGCCCGATCAGCGCCATCAGCACCGCCGAAAGCCCGGTTAGCCCCGCCGCCATATCGGCTGACGGCGCGCCGGGAGCAACAGGCACACCCTCTGCGCTGTCATTGACTGACAGGAACCCGGCAAGTGCCTGCACCGCCATATCATGCGCAGGATGATGCGCGAGCGCGCCGCTTTGCCCAAAGGCGGAGATTGAACAATAGACAATACGCGGATTGCGCGCGGCGACGGTTTCATAGTCAAAGCCAAGCCGCTTCATCACGCCGGGGCGAAATCCTTCGACGAAAACATCTGCCGCGTCTATCATACTCCATAGCCGCGCCTTGCCAGCGTCTGATTTAAGATCAAGTACGATGCTTTTTTTGCCGCGATTGAGATTGCGGAACCACACTGACTGGCCAGCTTCATCCGGCAATTGCGTACGCGCGGGATCGCCCGCCGCTGGCTCAATCTTCCACACCTCGGCCCCTTGATCGGCCATCATCATCGTCAGCATTGGGCCGGGTAGAAACTGTGAGAGATCAACAACGCGGATGCCCGATAATTTGCCCATGAGATTAAACGATTCCCCCTGCTTTCAACCGTGCCACGTCATCCACGTCATAGCCAAGTTCGCCAAGGATCGCATCACTATCTGCGCCGAGTAGCGGCCCCGCGCGGTTGGGCAGGCGCTTGCCGTCAATTTTGATTGGATTGGCGAGGATGTTAAGCGCGGGATTGTCGGGATGCGATACTTGGTCACGCATTCCGATTGTCCTGAGCCAAGGATTATCCATCGCCTGATCAAGCGCATAAACTGGCGCGACCGGTACATGACCCTCAAGCAGTGCCTGCCAGTGCGCGGTTGGCTGCGTACCAAAGATTGCGTCAAGCACTGTCGTCAGTTCAGCCCGGTTTTTAAGGCGATCAGCATTGCCCTTGAACCGCGCATCTTCGCCAAGTTCAAGGTGCCCAATCCGTTCGATCAGGATCGCCCAGAATTTGGGCAATTGCGCCATCACGAACATCCAACCATCGGCGGAGCGGAACATCTGGCTCGGTGTTGCGGTTGGATGCGCGCCGCGCGGGGCGCGCTCGGTCACATCGCCTTCGTTTATGTACCAAAGTGCGGGGTAGCTCATCTGGTGAACCGCTGCCGACAGCAGATCAACATCAACATCGCAGCCCATGCCGCTGCGCTCGGCACTCAGAAGTGCTGCAAGCAGGCCAATAGTCATTGTCGTGCCTGACATGAAATCAACCATCGACAAGCCGAAGCGCTGCGGCGGCCCGTCTGGCTCTCCGGTCAGCGCGCAAAATCCCGCCTCGGCCTGCATCAGATAATCATAGCCGGGCCATTTTGCGCGTTCATTATCGCGACCATAGGCCGAGATATGCGCGCAGACGATCGCGGGGTTGACCGTCTTCAAAGCCTCATACGTCAGCCCGATTTTGGCCGGAACATCGCCGCGTAGATTGTTAGCTACAACATGGGCGTCTTTAGCCAGCCGGTGGAGTATTTCCTGACCCTCGACAGTTCCCAGATCAAGCGTCAGCGAGCGCTTGTTGAGGTTGAAACTCTGGAAATACAGGCTCTCGCCCTCGCGCAGCCAATGCGGGCCAACCTGACGCGCAGTATCGCCGCCCTTGGGTGGCTCGATCTTGATCACGTCAGCCCCGAGTTGGGCGAGGAACATTGTGCCGTATGGGCCGGCACCGTACTGCTCAGCACTCAGGATGCGGTAGCCAGCAAGAGGGAGTGCGCGTTCGCTCACACCCGGTTCCGCTTCACCCATTGCTTTGAAATAATCATCCGCTGCATCTCATTCGTGCCCTCGCCGATGCACATCAGCATTGAGTCGCGGTAGAGCCGTTCAATGTCATATTCTTTGGAATAACTGTAGCCACCGAAAACGCGCATCGCGTCTTGGCTGTTTGATACGGCGGCTTCGGACGCATAGAATTTGGCCATGCCCGCCTCCATGTCGCAGCGTTCGCCCCGATCATAAGCGGCGGCGGCGTCAAAGGTGAGGAGCCGCGCGGCGCGGGCGCGGGTGACCATTTCACCGAGCATGAGCTGGATCGCCTGATGCTCACAAATCGGCTTGCCCATCGTTTCACGAATCTGGGCATATTCAGTCGCCAGCCGAAGCGCGCCTTCGGAAAGCCCAACCCCGCGCGCGGCAACGTTGATCCGGCCAAGTTCAAGTCCGCCTGTCGCTTGGAAAAAGCCTTGCCCTTCAACCCCACCAATCAAATTATCCGCCGGGATGCGGTAATCCTCAAAAATGAGTTCAGCCGAATCAATGCAATTATAGCCGAGCTTTTTGAACTTCTTGCCAGTGCTGAAGCCTGCGCCCTTGGGGGCGATCATCAGGCTCATGCCCTTGTAACGCGGATCAGCTTTCGGATCGGTTTTGACGAGCAGTGCGAAACAGCCGCCGTTGATCCCGTTTGAAATCCATGTTTTTGTGCCGTTGATAATATAATCATCGCCGTCACGCACTGCGACGGTGCGGATTGCTTGCAAGTCAGTTCCGGCGTTGGGTTCGGTCAGCGCCAGCCCGCCACGAATTTCGCCGCTCGCGAATTTGGGCAGCCATTTGGCTTTCTGCGTGGGCGTGCCGAACCGCTCAACCGCGCAGGCCATGATCAGGTGCGAATTGAAAATGCCCGTGATCGCCATCCAATAGGATGAGATCAGCGCAACGATCTTGGCATAGGTGACGGCGGAGAGCCCAAGCCCGCCATACTCCCGGGCTATTGTGGCGCCGAACAGCCCCATTTCGATCATCTGGTGAACAATTTCTTCGGGCCAGACGTCGTCATGATCATATTTCTGGACGATCGGGCGCACTTCCTTATCAACCCATTTCTGGATCGCATCAAGCAGCGCGGCCTCTTCATCGGCGCTCATATACGCGGGCGGGGTATGGAGTGCGGTGGCCATGGTCTAATCCCTAATTATCCATCGGGCCAAAGCCCTTTTTCCAGATCAGCATCGTCCGGTT
>JAYTMV010000245.1:0-7476 GCA_043728175.1 Sphingomonadales bacterium | reverse complement strand
CAGGGCGCATGGTATCGGGGCACCTTAACCCAGTCGGCAGGCCTTTGAAACGCCCGTCGGCCAATATTGCGTGGAATTTATGGATCGCGAAACGCGCCTGAAACGCCTGTACTTCCGAAGCTGGCATCGCGGCACGCGTGAGGCCGATATGATGATCGGCGGATTCTTCGATGTTCATAGCGCTGGCTGGAGCGAGGCCGAGATCGACTGGTACGAAAATTTCCTTGAGGAACAGGATGTTGACATCATGGCCTGGGCAATCGGCACGCAGGAAATCCCCGCAAAATGGGCGGGGCCAATGATCGATGCATTCTGCAAGCTCGATTATCTGACGACCTTCGGCTGAGATGGAGCCGCTACCCCGCATAATTGGCGCGAAAGCGCCGCTGACGCTTGCTGGCGTGCCGACTGGCTTCCTGCCGGTGTTGCTCGCGGATCTCACGCGCGCCGCGTCCAAACGCGCGGTCTATGTCGCGGCGGACGAAGCCGCGATGCGCGGGGTGGCTGACACCGTTCATTATTTCGCGCCAGAGATTGAGGTTCTCCAATTCCCGGCGTGGGATTGCCTGCCCTATGACCGCGCCTCGCCCTCGTTGCGCGCGACATCGGAGCGGTTGGCGACGCTTGCCGCACTCCAACAAACAGCGACCAAGCCACAGCTTATCATCACCACCGTCAACGCGATCACCCAACGCACCCTGACCCCATTCCGCGTCCGGCAACTCACTGCAACGCTCAAGCCCGGCGCGCGGATTGATCGCGATAAGCTTGCCGCACTGCTTCAGGCCAATGGCTATGTCCGCAGCGATACCGTGGCGGACTCAGGCGAATATGCCGTGCGGGGCAGCCTTGTTGATCTGTTTCCAGCAGGAGAGCCACACGGGCTTCGGCTCGATTTCTTCGGCGACGAAATTGAAAGCATCCGCAGTTTCGACCCCGCCGATCAACGCACCATCGCGCGCGTCGAAAGCTTCACCCTGCTTCCCGCCTCCGAAGCCTTGCTTGATGAGGACGGGATCAAACGCTTCCGCAGCCGTTACCGCGAACAATTTGGCGCAACCGCGACGGGCGATCCGCTCTATCAAGCGGTGTCCGAGGGGCGGCGGCTTGCCGGAATGGATCATTGGCTGCCGCTGATTGAGGAAAAGCTTGCCACTCTGTTCGATCATCTGGGTGACGGCCTGATGATCGTGCGTGATAGCGGCAGCGTCGGCGCGGCGAGCGCACGGTTTGAGGCGATCAACGACTATCACGCCAACCGCGTCCGCGCGCAATCAACCGATCTTGGCAGTTACCGCCCACTTAGCCCCGAAACGCTTTACCTGAACGCCAGCGATTGGGACGCTGGGATTGCCAGCAAACCAATCCACCTCGCCACACCCTTCAGCGAGCCAGAGTCGGCCAGCGTCATCGATTTCGCGATCCAGCCAGCGCGCGATTTCACCCCCGAACGCGGGCGCGGCGATAATATTTATGATGCGGCTGAGGCGCACGCCACCGGGTTGGCGCATCAGGGCAAAGGCCTGATCCTCGCTTGCTATTCGGGCGGATCGCGTGAGCGGCTGATGGGCTTGCTCGCCGATCACGGGGTTAAGGGGCTAATACCGGCCGATAGCTGGCAAGCGGCGCAGGGGCTTGCGGCAAAAGGAACACAGACCCCCCTCATCATCCTCCCGCTTGACCACGGCTTCACCACGCCAACATTTGCGCTGCTCACTGAACAGGATTTGCTGGGTGACCGCCTCGTCCGCCGCGCCAAGCGTAAGAAAAGCGCCGACGCATTCCTGAGCGAGCTTGCCACGCTCACGCCGGGCGATCTTGTGGTACACATGGAACACGGCATTGGTCGCTACGACGGCTTGACGTCAATTCCGGTTGGCAATGCCCCGCATGACTGCGTTGCGCTGAGCTATGCGGGCGGCGACAAGCTTTATGTTCCGGTCGAAAATATCGACGTGCTGTCGCGCTACGGCTCCGAAAGTGACGGCGTTGCGCTTGATCGGCTTGGCGGGGTCGGCTGGCAGACGCGCAAGGCGCGGATGAAGCAGCGCATCCGCGAAATCGCGGGTGAACTGATCGCCACCGCCGCGTTAAGAGCATTACGCGAAGCTGATGTTGCTGAGGCTGGCCCCGATTATCCGGCGTTCGTTGACCGCTTCCCCTACGCTGAAACCGATGATCAAGACCGCGCAATTGCCGAGGTATTGGAAGATTTAGGCAGCGGCAAGCCGATGGATCGGCTGGTCTGCGGCGATGTTGGCTTTGGCAAAACCGAGGTGGCGCTGCGTGCGGCTTATGTCGCGGCGATGGCGGGAATGCAGGTTGCGCTGATCTGCCCGACGACGCTCCTCGCGCGCCAGCATTACTCAACCTTTGTTGAGCGTTTCCACGGCCTGCCGATGCGGATTGGCCGACTGTCACGGCTTGTCCCCGCAAATGAGGCGAAGGGCGTCAAGGAAGGGCTGGCCGACGGCACGCTCGATATCGTCATCGGCACCCATGCGCTGCTCACTAAGGGGCTTGATTTCAAGCGGCTTGGGCTTGTCGTGGTTGATGAAGAACAGCGCTTCGGCGTGACGCATAAGGAGCGTTTGAAAGCGCTCAAAACCGACGTCCACATGCTCACGCTCACCGCGACGCCGATCCCGCGCACACTACAAATGGCGATGTCTGGCCTGCGCGAATTGTCAGTCATTCAAACGCCGCCAGTCGATCGCCTCGCGGTGCGGACATATGTGATGCCGTGGGATCCCGTCGTATTGCGTGAGGCATTGCTGCGTGAACATTATCGCGGCGGGCAGAGCTTCTTCGTCACCCCGCGCATCGCCGATCTGCCCGATATCGAGCAATTCTTCCGCGAAGTCGTGCCAGAGCTCAACTATGTCATCGCGCACGGCCAAATGGCGGCGAGCGAAGTTGAGGAGCGCATGTCGGCGTTTTACGACCGTAAATATGATGTGCTAATCTCGACCACGATCATCGAAAGCGGGCTTGATATCCCGAGCGCGAACACAATGATCATCAATCGTGCTGACCGCTTTGGCCTTGCCCAGCTTTACCAATTGCGCGGGCGCGTCGGCCGATCAAAAACGCGCGCCTATGCCTACATGACCACCGCGCCAGAGCGGCTGATGACGGATACCGCCGAACGCCGCCTCAAAGTGCTGTCCGATCTCGACTCGCTTGGCGCTGGCTTTCAATTGGCGAGCCATGATCTTGATATTCGCGGCGCTGGCAATTTGCTCGGCGATGAGCAATCGGGCCATATCCGCGAGGTTGGCTTTGAGCTGTACCAGTCAATGCTCGAAGAGGCGATCATGGATGCCAAGGCGGGCGGCCTTGCCGAGGCCAAACCGCGCGATCTTAGCCCACAAATCACCGTTGATGCGCCCGTCCTCATCCCCGATAATTATGTGCCTGACCTCAATCTGCGGATGAGCCTGTACCGCCGGATCAATGAGCTTGAGAGCGCTCAAGAACTCGAAGCCTTTGCCGCCGAACTCATTGACCGTTTCGGCAAATTGCCCGAACCCACCGAAAATCTGCTGACGCTGATGCAGATCAAACTCAACGCCCGCACCGCGCACATCGCTAAGATTGACCTCGGCCCACGCGGCGCGCTCGTCAGCTTCTGGAATGACAGCTTCCCCGATGTTCCGGGCCTGCTGGCTTACGTGGCGCGATTGAACGGCATCGCCAAGCTGCGGCCCGATAATCGATTGGTCGTGACACGCGCCTGGAGCGATCCCAAGGCACGGCTTCACGGTGCGCTACAATTGTCGAAGGGGCTGGCGAAGATTTTGCGGTGAGTCTTTTTCATTTGGGGTCAAGCAGGCAAATAATCCCGTCATTCCCGCGAAGGCGGGAATCCATAATCTCAGGCCTTGGGAGTATATGGACTCCCGCCTTCAGCCTTTGGCTGAAGTTTATCCTGAGCGCCTGCAAGGCAGTCGAAGGGCGGGAGTGACGAAGAATATCTATGCTGGCTCAATCCATCCCCCACATTTGTATTTACTTTGTTCCCATTCTATGCTAGGAAATTTCCTATTCAAATATAGGAGATGATTATGACCAAAACACGCTGCAAGCCCGCCGCAGACTATCGTACTGATGCCATTCGTGAAGATGGATGGACATTTGCGCGTCAGGCGACATTCCTCATGGCGCTTGCCGAAAGCGGGCTGGTTAGCGCAGCGTGCAAAATCGCGGGAATGAGTCCCGCATCAGCATATTCGCTCCGCAATGAGACGCGCGGAAACGCATTTCATCTCGGCTGGCAGGCGGCGCATCTGCTTGCGCGTGATCGGCTTGAGGATGTTCTGCTCGAAGCCGCGATTAGTGGAGTTGAAAGCGTGACCACACGCGTTGAAACGACAACGCACCGGCAAGTGCTCAACGGAAATTTGTCAATGGCAGTGCTTAATCGGCTTGATCGGCGCGCAGCATCGCTTGATGACCGCGCTATGGCGGTCGCTCGTGCCATCGGCGCGGCTTTTGAAGAGTTTATCTCGCTTGTGCTGACTGGCGGCGGCAGCGACGCAATCGCCGCATTTCTTGCCGAGCATCCCGATCCGCTGGCGGCGCAGGTTGAAGCGTCCACAGCAACAGTGCCTCAACTTGTTGAGAAATCCGCCATTTTTATCGCACCCCCTGCGCAAAGCTCACGCACCTTCGATCCAATCGCAGCGCGCTCACCAAGCGCAACCCCCTGCGACTGCCCTGCCGACCGCGATGTGGCGCTGCTTGAGGGGGTTTGAGGGACTTGGTGAAGATATTAGGGCGCTAAGCCGGGGTTTTGGGTTTGTAAAAAATCCGTCCGGCGAAATAACCAATTATCCCGATCGGCACCAAGGCGAATATCGCCATCCCGAACATAATCGCCAAAACATTCGTCAATTGATCTGGTGCGTCACCTTTCGAGGTAAAGCCAATTCCAGCGGAAAAACACAATATCAAAGTTGCACAATCAATAAAAAATGCCCAGTAATCCCATTTCACTGTATATGTTCGTCGAGTGTAGAATAAATAAGTGGGCACTATGATTGCAAAGGCCAAATACGCCAATCCGAACATTCCACCGGCTTCACTATTTGGATCGGCTGCCGCGCCTATTTTTTCGTAATCTTGTCCGACCAGAGCACCCACGATCAAACCGACCAAAGCAATTTTAAGCGATTTGCCATAGCGTTTGAAAAATGGCTCGGGTGGCGCCACCCATTGCTGTTGAACGGCTGCTGGCATTGGGTGAACCGACGCTGGCATTGGCGCTGCACTTGGAACCGCGATTGGCTCACTTTCAAGGGTGCGTTTTGATCGACGCGGCTTTGCAGGGGGTTGAACGTGGCTAAGCTCAGCGCGCCGTCTGGCCAGATAATCCTGCATGTACATCGTACCCATCGCAGTCGCGAGTGAGAAAAATCCGGCGATTATTGCGGTTGTTGTGTCAGCCATATTACCCTCCCGTATTGGCGCAAACCTATTACTCGGCGGCAAGATCAATAGATTTCATCAAAAATTATCTATCGTCAACGACTAACTTTGAACGTGATCATCATCACGCCCGTTGCGATACATCTATCAGCCCAAGATGAGTTATGCCGTTGCAACGTCAACCAGTTCGGCCAGCGCCAACGCGTCAAGCGGCTCGGCACACAGGAACCCCTGATAGTAGTTGCACCCTTCGCGCGCGAGGAGCGCCAACTGTTCCTCGGTTTCCACCCCTTCGGCAATCACCGCGAGGCCAAGCGAGCGAGCCATATCGATCACACCGCGCACCACGATCCGGTCACGCGGGGTGCCTGCGATATCCTGCGCGAGTTTCTTGTCGATTTTGAGATAATCAAGCGGCAAGGCTTTGAGATAGGCGAGGCTTGAATAGCCAGTGCCAAAATCATCGATCGCAACGCGGCACCCCCCCGCGCGCAATTCGGCGAGCAATTCCGCCGCTACGCCGAGATCATCGACCAACCCACTTTCGGTCAGCTCAACCGTCAGGCGATTGCGCGGAAATCCGCTCGCGTCGATCATCGCGAGGAAGCTTTGCGCGAACCCCGGCCTCGCAATATCCGCCGCCGTCACATTGACTGAAAGACGGATATGCGAAAGCGACGCGGGCCATGCCGCCGCTTGCTCCGCCGCGCGCTTCTGGACATGGGCTGACAGCGCGAGCAAATAATCCGACTGTTCTGCAACCGCGAACAACGTAACCGCGCCAAGCTCTCCGTGCACCGGATGCCGCCACCGCGCGAGCGCCTCAACGCCAATGATCTCACCCGAAGGGATCGCCACCTGCGGCTGAAACAGCAATTCAATTTCATCACGGTCGAGCGCATTGCGCAGATCCGATTGGAGCGATTGGTGATGGTCAACGACGTTCTGATCAGCGGTGCTGAGGAAGCGAATCCGCCCCTGATCAGAGGCTTTGGCCTCGGCAATCGCCATGCCTGCGCGCCTGAGCAACCGCGCGGAATCGTCGTCGCCCTCGCCGCGCTCGACAATCGCGATCCGGCTCGACAGCGTCACGAGATGCGCGCCTGATAATGTTGGTCGGTCAATCTGATCGGCAATCCGCTCTGCCAGCGAACGTACCCGGTCGGCCTGATGCGCGCCGTCTAGCCCGACGATGAATTCAGCACCCGCAGTGCGCGCAACCATCGCTTGATCACCGCCAACATCGCTCACCAAACGGTCAATCTGACGCGCGACATTTTGCAGCAAGCCGTCGCCGGTGTCGCGACCAAAAGCACTGTTGATCATTTCAAAGCGGGTCACCGCGATCAGCAGGATGTGAAACGCATCACCGGGGGACGTCAGCCGTGCGTCGATCCAGCGGCGCGCGGCGGCGAGATCACCAAGCCCGGTCAATTGATCGCGGCCACCCTGCCCGTGAATTTGGGCGACCATATCGAGGAACTCAATCGTGCTGACCAATATGCCGCGCGACGCGTCATAGCGGAGATGTTCCGCAACGCGCGTCGTGCTGCCGTCCTGGCTGGTGAGCCTATGGCCAAATGCAGTGGGTCGGCCGTCGCGCAAGATCCGCTTCACCGCGCTCAGCGCTGTCTTTCGATCATCGGGGTCTAACGCGCGGAGCAATGCCGAGGCGGCGATATCGCGTGAGGGCGCACCGATCCGTTTGCAAAATGCCTCGCTCAGCGTGGCGCGCCCAGCTTTGATATTGGCCTGCCACGCATACACCGCGTCATGATCAACCGAGCGCCGCCGCTCAACCGCTTGCCATCCGCCGCCAAGCCGCACTGAATGCCGTTCGGCAAAACGCAGCGATTGGCCAAATTCGGTCTGGCTAAAAGGTGCGGCAAGATAATGGGTTGCGCCCGCGTTGATCATTGCGTCTAACCGCGCGACGTCACGCCGCGATACAATCACCAGCAACGCAGCAGCACTGATTTCAACCGAGGTTGAAAGTGCTGCCACCGCCTCAAGCCCTTCATCAAATGCGCCGCGTGCATCAACGAC
>JAYTMV010000244.1:0-4142 GCA_043728175.1 Sphingomonadales bacterium | reverse complement strand
ATCAAATCAATCGCGGCATTGGCAAGGCCGCCCAGCCGCATAGTTTCAGGTTTGATCTCGACGTCCTGCGCGCGCCATTCCTCGGCAACCGCCTCGGCGAGCGCATTGGTTGGGAGCGTCAGCAGCGCCTTGCGCGGCGTGCGCACTGGCCGGGCATCAAGCAGAATGCCGCGCTCCGCCGTCACAGAAACGCTCTTGTAAAACCGTTTCATTCAGGCGTGCGCCACATCCGTTTGAGCAGCACAGGCGCGAGAAAGAAATCTACCGCGCCGATGACGAGCAAGACATAGCCAAGCACTGGCATCAATTCAGGCATCAGCTTACCGCCGATATTGGCCGCACCTGCAAAGATGAAAGCAAGTGCTGAAAAGCGCACAAGATTGAGGATCATGAAGCGTTTTTTGGCCAGTTCTTCGTTCATGTCATTGCCTTCAGCATCTGGTTGGGGTGACTGACAACGGTATATGCCCCCGCCGCGCTCAGTTCGTGCTGCTCATGATAGCCCCAATCAACGCCGAGCGCGCGCGCCTTCGCAGCAACGCCCATCGCCATATCAAAGCTCGTGTCGCCAATCATCACTGTCGTTTGCGGCGCTGTGCCTGCATCGGCCATCGCTTGATACACCATTGACGGATGCGGCTTTGACGGATGACGATCAGCGGTTTGGAGCGTCACAAACCGGTCTAATATTCCGTGATGTTCAAGGCAGAGCGCAAGCCCGCGATCCGATTTGCCCGTCGCTACGCCGAGCAGCCAGCCATCAGATTGCAGCGCGTCCATCGCGGCGAGAATGCCGTCAAACATTGGTTCTTCGACCAGACCACGCCCGCGCAGGCGGTGGAAGGCATTCTTATAATCCTCCGCCAGTGCTTTGTGGAGCGCATCCTCAGCGTCGGGCAGCAGCGCTTGCATCGCGGGAACAAGGCTGAGGCCAACCACCCGCCGGGTCGCGCTGCGCGGGGGCGGCGTCATTCCAGCGCGGGTGAAGGCATCCTCCATCGCGAGGCAGATGTTAGCCTGCGAATCAACGAGTGTGCCGTCGCAATCGAAGAGGGCGAGACGGTTCATTTCTCAGGCACCAACATTGTCGGGTTGCATGAGGCTGGGTAGGTAAATCGCACAGCCACCCTTTCTATCGGGGTATTTCCTTCATCGTAGTCATTTGGATTGGAAAGAAAGTTCACTCTGTCACATGGAAGCTCAATCAAAAGCGTTTCGCGATCAAGCCAGCGAAAGTTTGGCTTATAATCGCTGTCTTGTGTTTCATAAATGAGGAGCTTTTCGCCCTTGGGTTCTTCCCCAATAAAAATTTTGGTAGTCCATACTGTCCCAAAACCGCCGGTGGTCACACTCCGGAAGGCCGAAAGTTTGCCGCTAGGCGCAATTATCCGAGGGAAATCTTCGTCGGCATAAAAAACCGGACGAACTGCTGTGCAGGAAACAAGAGTTCCGACCCATAGAAAGCCAATGATCGCGAATGATGTGAACGCCGCCTTTTTTACATAACCAAGGGAATGCAGGAGGACGTCTTTTGTTATAAATGTTGTCATCCATATGTCCTGTAGCGCAATGTGCAGACTGGCCAGTTCATTTTCCCAGCTCCCGCATCAAAAGCGCCATCGCCTTTTGGCCGTGGGTTTCAAGTGCATTGGCAACACGGTTGCGCACTTCCTGAGGTTTGTTTTGACCAAGCTTGGCGGTGCTGCGCCATGCGGTCACGCGCATTTCAAAGCCGATGATTGCGCCGCGCATTTTATCAAATAGCCCGTCGCTCATTTTATGGCGTGTCCATTCGGGCTTGGGCGCAAGCCGTGCCTCTTGTTCGGCGGTCAGCGCATCGGCTTGCGCGGTGAGTGCCTCGTCACTCATCCGCCGCACGACACCCTGCATTTCAAGCGCGAGGTAATTCCATGTCGGCACCTGATCACCGCCAAGTTCGTACCAGTCGGGGCTGATATAAGCGTCGGGCCCGTTGACCACGAACAGCGCTTCGGCACCGTCCAGATGTTTGGCAATCCCGTTGCCGCGCGCGGTGTGGAACGCGATCCGGTCATCATCCAGAAACACGAACGGCAAATGCGCGACGCGCGGGCCATCGGGCGTTCCGGCGAACAGCATCCCGAAACCAACCTCACGCGCAAAGCCGCGCAGAGCATCGCGATCATCCCAGCGAAAGGCCGCATTGGGGTGCATTATTTCGCCTTGCCCTTCGCGCGTGTGGGCGGCGAACTGCTCCGCCCGCGCCGTTCGCCCTTGCGTTCCTTGCGTGCCGATTTGGCGATGTTGGTGGCAAGGCGCTTTTTGCCCTCGGGGGTATCCTTGAACTTCACTTCATCGAGGAGCAACGCATCACCGTTCGCCTCATCAAAGCCCAGATCGGTCAGCGTTTCGGCGAAGTGCGGGGGCAGGTCAGCGCGGACATCAATCTGCCCGCCGCCGGTTGGATGATCAACGCGGATGCGCCGCGCGTGGAGGTGCATCTTGCGGCTGATCGTGCCCGTCAGGAAGGCATCGCGCAATCCGTATTTGCCGTCGCCCACAATCGGGTGGCCAATCGCCGCCATATGGACGCGAAGCTGATGCGTGCGCCCGGTGAAGGGCTGAAGCTCAACCCAGGCAGCGGTGTTGCCCGCGCGCTCAATCACGCGGTAGCGGGTGCGTGCGGGGCTGCCTTCCTTCTGATCAACGTGCATTTTCTCGCCGCCGCTGCCGGGTTGCTTTGAGATTGGCAGCTCGACCATGCCGTCATGGATTTCGGGCACGCCAACGACGATGGCCCAATAGACCTTGCGCGCGGTACGGCTTGAAAAGGCCTTGGCGAAATGCGCGGCTGAACTGGCCTTGCGCGCAATCAAGAGCGCGCCGCTGGTATCCTTGTCAAGTCGGTGGACAAGCTTG
The DNA here is from genome assembly GCA_043728175.1 of Sphingomonadales bacterium. Taxonomy (GTDB): domain Bacteria; phylum Pseudomonadota; class Alphaproteobacteria; order Sphingomonadales; family Sphingomonadaceae; genus Aquisediminimonas. The sequence goes on along the minus strand of JAYTMV010000244.1, from coordinate 1,244 downwards.
GGCCGCCCGTCGATTTCAAACCACAGCGCGTCGAGCAGGCGGTCAATATGCTCATCGGTTTTGGTGCCACCCTGCGTTGCCAGCCCCGGTGGTTTGTTGAGAACAAGTGCTGCGTCATCCTTATAGATCACAAGGCTTTCGGCGAATGCAGTTTCATCGTCGCTCAGTTCAGGGCGCTGCTTCTTAGCACGGGGTGGACGCACCGACGCATTTTCGGGTGTGGGTGCGGCCTCAGCCGGGGGCACACGAATGCTTTGGCCAGCCTCAATCCTGTCACCCGGCGTGGCGCGCTTCCCGTCGACACGGAGTTGACCAGTGCGTGCCCAGCGTGACACAAGGTTGAAACTCGCATCGGGCAGGTTGCGCTTGAACCAGCGATCAAGGCGAATGCCGTCATCATCGGGCTTTACGGTGAAGGTGCGGACGGCGTCGCTCATGTGCGTGCCACCGCGAAACCGAGCGCGAGTGCGGCGATTGATCCCACGACCGAAGCGACTGCGTAACCCGCCGCCATCGCCATTTGTCCACGTTCGATCATTTGGAAACTTTCAAGGCTGAATGCTGAGAAGGTGGTGAAACCACCAAGAATGCCAACGCCGACGAAAAGGCGGACGCCTTCGCTTGCCACACCGCGCAGGACGAGTGCAGCAAGCAATCCCATTGCGAAGCCACCGATCAGGTTGACCGCAAGCGTAGCAAACGGAAAGCCGCTTCGCCCAGCGAGCGCCAAACTAGCGAGATAGCGGAGCGCCGCGCCAATCGCGCCGCCAGCCATTACAGGGAATATAGGGTTCATGGGCGTCGCCTTAGCGGCTTTGCCCCAAAACCGCTACTGCCTGTAAATTCCGTCGATGCAGGTCACACAATCGCCGCCGACATGGATATCGCCGCCGTCGATACGGATATGGACTTTACCATCGCGACCGACCTGCCGCCCCTGTAATGCGAGGTAGCGATCACCGTCTTTGATCGCGCCGTTGTGGAGGCGGTACGCGGCCAGCGCGCCATTGCCGCTGCCGCATACGGGATCTTCGGCGATGCCATCAAGTGGGGCGAAGGTGCGGACGATGATTTCACTGGCATTTACGACTGCAAATAGCGTTATACCAGTTGTATGATGCGCACTGTCATAGGCGGCAAGCGCAGGCAGATCGGGCGTCAGCGTTTCGACGGCCTCGACCGTATCAAGTTCGGCAATCACCCAGTGCGGCCCAACATCGACGACCTGCGGCGCGCCTTTGCCG
>JAYTMV010000243.1:0-10190 GCA_043728175.1 Sphingomonadales bacterium | reverse complement strand
ACCCGCCGGTTTCAATGATGACGGACTCGTTTCCGCCAAACTCAGCCTTAATCAGTGCTTCAAGTTCGCGTGGAAAATCGGTTTCGAGTTCAAGCCGGATCACACGCCCGCGCCGACGCCTTTTGATCGCGCTACGGAAATAGCGGACGAGATCCTCGGCCTCCTCCTCAACCTCAATATCACTGTCACGAATGATGCGGAACGCGCCCGCGCCGAGGACTTCATACCCCGGAAAAAGCTGCGCCTGAAATCTGCGCAGCATCGTTTCCATCCGCACATAGCGGGCAGTGCGTCCCTCAACGCGGATAAAGCGCGGTAGGCTCGCGGGGATCATCACAAGCTCTCTGATCGGCTCACCGTCCGAAATGCGTTTAAGATCAAAAATCACGCTCAAACCCTGATTGGGAATGAAGGGAAACGGGTGTGCTGGATCAAGAGCCTGCGGGGTCAGAACCGGGAATATCTGTTCGCGAAAATGCGTCTCAAGCCGCGTTGCGGTCTCACCCGATATGGTATCGACATCAAGAACGGTAAGCCCGACGGCGGCAAGCTCCTCCATGATCTGGGAGAGTTGGCGCTGCTGTTCGGCAACGAGATCATCGGCATCTTGTGCAATTGCATCAAGCTGTTGCGTCGGCGTTAGGCCGTCTGCGCTATGTTCCTCAATCTGCTCAATCTGCTGACCTTTAAGGCCAGCCACACGCACCATGAAAAATTCATCAACGTTAGACCCTGAGATTGACAGAAAACGGAGCCGTTCGAGAAGTGGATGCGCGCGGTTGCTCGACTCTTCAAGCACGCGGCGGTTGAAGGCGAGCCAGCTTAACTCACGGTTGAAATAGCGCGCCTCAGCATTGAACGGCGCGGTTGCGCGCTCATGCGTACTCTGTTCACTGGCTGTAACCTCATTCAACATCATCAGCGCCTATGCGGTATTTTCATGGCCATCCATCATGTACAAATCCTGCAAAACGACTCGTGCCAATTTAAGTGTAACCGCACGATGTTGCGATAATGCTGCACTATCAAGCGCATCGATCACGCGCATTAGGGCAATATAGCTGCGTTCGATCCGCGTGGCGATGTAATTGATGACACCAGGCCCAAGCTGAAGGCCACGCTGCCCCAGCAATTTTTCGAGCAGCATCGCGACAAGCACATCATCAGGATCGCCAATCGTGAACACCGGGGTGGCAGAAAGGCGCGACGCGAGATCGGGCAGCTTTACCTTCCATAACGGCGGCGGAGACATCGCCACAATCAGCAATGGCTTGCGTTCCTCTTGGGCGGCGTTCCAGCGGTGAAATATCTCAGTTTCACGGTGCTGTTCGCCGTCATCTATCAGCGTACCGCCTGTTTTCGCGGCGAATATCCGCCCAAGTAGGGATCTCCCCGATTTGCGCGGGCCAGTCAATATTGCGGCGCGCACTGGCCAACTGCTTGATCGGTCAATGCCGTCAACTGCGTTGCGGTTTGCCGCAGTAACAATGAACGAGTCTGAATCTTCGGGTGCTGGCCAATCAAATGGCAAGGCAATCTGGCTCATTGCCCTCGGCTAATGCGAAGCGCGCCGCCTCCATCCTGAACACGGAAGCCGCGTGCGGTGAGCGCAAGCTTGAGTGTTGCCTCGTCTCCAGCAAAGCTCACGCGCATCACTGAGACTCCGCCAAGCGCGAGGCTGTTGGTCGAGGCCGATTTGACGCCGGGAATGCCCTTGACCAAGGATTCGATACTGCTGACCGAAGCGACATCGGGTGTTTCAAATTCAACGGTGAATGACGTTACTTCGGCAGATGCTGAGGTGGCTGGTGCTTCAATTTCGGCAGAACTGTCTACCTCAACGGCGCCGGTTTCGGTGGCTTCGCCTTCCAAATCCTCAGGTAGCACGGGCGTTTCAATAATCAACGACGCATCAGGGCGCAGGCGGCCACTCGCAAGCGCGCCTGAGAATACATCGTCCATCCGCCTGACGCCTTCATCAAGCATCGCGGGAATTGCTGCCGATGAGGCAGCACGCAGCGAGAAATTGGCGAGCAAACGGTTATCCGGGCCGTAACGCGCGGTAAAATGGCCCACGGTCGGCCCACCCGGCCACATCCGCTCAAGGCGGACTTGCGGCATGAGCACGTCAGCAGCGCCGTATTGATCAAGCAGCAAGCGCCACCATTTGCGTCCCGGACGGCTGGTTTGTCCAAAGTTCAGGAGCAACGGGTCAGCGCCCGTCCCGCTTGGCCGAACATAGTCGATTGGGCTGTTCGCGGTCTTGAAGCGTGCCCATGCTTTTTGCCATTCGGTGCGGACTTCAAAGGATTGCGGTGTTCCCCCCGACCATTGCACTGGTATCACAAGCAGTGGTGCCGAGCGTGAACGTGCACCGCTTACACCGAGAATTTCGGAAGAACGCACCCGATCAAACAACACACCAAGCGTCGCAATATAGCGCCTTGGGCCGATCTGTTCATTTTCGACGACAATGCCCGAAACAATCGAATCAAGTGCCGAATCGCTGAGCCCCGGCGCTGGCCCGCCGTGAACACGCTGCCAAAGCAACCGCCAGCCGCGCCGCTGCGCCTCACGCCAGCCGCCAAAACGCGCCGCGTCGGCAGAATTGGCCGCAACGTCAACGGTTACGCCCGAAACTTCATAGTCAGCCGAGCTGTCAATCGGCGCAACCCCGCGATCGCCGCCCTCAATCTGAGCAAAGACCATAGCGCCCGCGCCAAGCAGCGAAGCAAAAAGGGCAAGCGGGATATGCCGCAAAAAACGCGAAAGACTGATCACGCGGCCCTTTTGACGACTATAGCGTGGAATTCCAAGCCCGTTCTCGCTAAGCGCGGCAAATGGACGCAAAACACAACCAATCCGAAGCCTATACTTATGCCAAAGCAGGCGTATCAATCGCCGCTGGAAATGCACTCGTCCGGATGATCGCGCCGCTTGCAAAATCGACGCGACGTCCGGGCGCGGATGCAGATTTGGGCGGATTTGGCGGTTTTTTTGATTTGAAAGCAGCGGGGTTTAATGATCCACTGCTCGTTGCAGCCAATGACGGGGTCGGCACTAAGCTCAAGCTTGCGATTGATTCGGGGCGGCATGACGGCGTCGGCATTGATCTCGTTGCAATGTGCGTCAACGATCTGATTGTGCAAGGCGCGGAGCCGTTATTCTTCCTCGATTATTATGCCAGCGCAAAGCTTGATACTGACGTCGCCACCCGCGTGGTTGCGAGCATTGCCGAAGGTTGCAAGCAAGCGGGCTGCGCGCTTATCGGCGGCGAAACTGCGGAAATGCCGGGCATGTATGCCGAGGGCGACTATGATCTCGCAGGCTTCTGCGTTGGCGCGGTTGAGCGCGATCAGGTGCTAACAGCAGACAGAGTGGTAGCGGGCGATGTCATCCTTGGGCTTACCTCGTCGGGCATCCATTCAAACGGTTTCTCGCTAGTGCGTAGGCTGGCGGCAGACAAGGCATGGAAGCTTGATCGCCCTGCCCTGTTTGATCAAGAAACGCTGCTGATCGACGCGCTGATGGCGCCAACGCGGATTTATGTTCGTTCGCTGCTGCCGTTGGTGCGATCAGGGAATATCCATGCGATGGCGCATATCACGGGCGGTGGATTGCTCGAAAACATCCCGCGCATATTGCCAGAGAGGCTGCACGCGCATGTGAATGCTGATCTTTGGCCGCAGCCGCGCCTGATGGCCTTCCTTCAGGCGCAGGGGCATATTGAGCCCGAAGAAATGGCGCGGACGTTTAATTGCGGGATTGGAATGGCCGTTGTTGTCGGCGAAAGTGTCGCGGATCAGGTGATATCAGAGCTTCAGGTGGCGGGCGAGACCGTCCACCGCATCGGCCATATTGCTTCAGGAGCCAAGGGCTGCACCGTAAGCGGCACCGGCGACACATGGAGCGCACTGGGCGATTGGAGCGCAACGCACCATGGCTAAAGCGCGCGTCGCCGTGCTGATTTCGGGGCGTGGATCGAATATGGCCGCGCTGATATATGCCGCGAAGGCGCACGACTGCCCGTTTGAGATTGTGTTGGTGGCGAGCAACAATCCTGACGCCGCTGGTCTAAAGCTTGCCCAAGCCGAAGGCATTGCAACCTTCGCCCAAAGCCATAAGGGCATGAAACGCGCTGATTTTGATGACATCATTGACGCCGAGGTGCGCAGTGCCGATGCCGATTATATCGCGCTTGCCGGGTATATGCGGCTGCTATCGCCCGAATTTGTTGCGAAATGGCACGAGCGGATGCTCAATATTCACCCGTCACTCCTCCCCGAATATAAAGGCCTTGATACGCATGAGCGCGCTCTGGCCGACAGTGTCAGCGTCTCGGGCTGTTCGGTGCATCTGGTCACGGCAGCGCTTGATGACGGCCCAGTGCTTGGCCAGACCGAGGTGGCGGTCATATCAGGCGATACGCCCGACACGCTCGCCGAACGCATCTTGATTGCCGAGCATCAGCTTTATTCGCGCGTACTTGCCGATTTCGTAAGCCGCGAGCGCAACCCCGAATGGCTGACAGAACGCGTGCGCGAACGCGCGATGTTGCTGCCAGAGGCTGACGAAACCCTATCACACGGGATGCCGTGCTTTGGGATCAAAGGCGGCAGGAAATTTGGCTATATTAGCCTTGATCATCACGCCGATGGGAAAACTGCTTTGCTGCTTAAAATCAGTGGCGTTGATGAACAAGCGATGCTGATCGCGTCAGACCCCGATCTCTATTACCGCCCGGCCTATTTTGGCGACGGCTGGATCGCGATGCGGCTGGATCTGGGGAGCGTCGATTGGGATCATGTCGCAGACTGGCTCAAAAAAAGCTGGGTGGCAGTGGCCCCTGCCAAACTGCGGCAAAATTTCAGTGTGGCCGACGAATTCTAAAAATATTCCCCCGGCCAGGACATTATTATCAAAATCTTAACGATCACGCGGAACTTTCATCGCTGCATCCTGTTTGCGCTGAGTCACGTGGGTGGCAAAGTGTAAAAAAAGGATGTGTGTATGAAGAGTATATTCGCGAGTTTCGCAACAATGGCGCTCTGCCTTGCTGTACCAACCGCTGCAAATGCGGCGGCGATGATCACAGTTGGCCCGCCTCAGGCAGACGGTTCAATTTCTGGTACATTCGAAAGTCAGGGTATCAATGCCGGTACGTTTAGCGACATACTGACATTCAATTTTGCCCAATTTGGCATAGGAAACGCGACAATTTCGTCCATTTTCCAAGTCTCACAAAACAACAACATCGATTTCACATCGGTGACATTCAACGGCACGAGCTTTGATATCGCATCAAGTGGCAATGTCGAATTTCGCTTTCTTCAGGGTTTAGCGATTTCACCTGGCATCCAAACCCTCGGAATTAACGGCACAAGCGGCGGCAATGGTTCATATGCTGGAACATTCTCGGTTGCCACTCTCGCAGCAATTCCTGAACCAGCAAGCTGGGCCATGATGCTGATCGGGTTTAGCGCTGTTGGATCGACGCTGCGCCGTCGCCGTCGCGAAAACACCACGGTTACCTGCTAAAACAAAATTTATTTGATACGGGGCATGGTCGCTGCCCTGTATTATCGCCAAATCAAACATTCCGCCGAGATAGAAGCGGATTTGAAAATTTTTAATGCCACAGCCGCAATTCCAGATTAACGGCTCTCCGCTACGAAATCGATTGATCGTCACGCAGCGTTGACACTGGAGCCCTATATGACCGAACCCCTTCGCATTGCCCTCGCTGGTCTTGGCACCGTTGGGGTGGGTGTGATCAAGTTATTGACCGCCAACCGTGAACTTATTACCCGGCGTGCGGGACGTTCGATTGCGATTGTCGCGGTATCATCGCGCGATCGTGGACGTGATCGCGGCGTTGATCTGTGGCACTTTGATTGGGTTGATGATGCGACCAAACTCGCTGGGCGCAGCGATGTTGATGTTGTCGTTGAACTGATTGGCGGGAGCGACGGCCCCGCGCTTACGCTCGCACGCAGTACGATTGCTGCGGGCCGCGCGTTCGTCACCGCGAACAAGGCGATGATCGCGCATCACGGGCTTGAGTTAGCACAGGCGGCAGAAACGGCTGGCACTGTTCTCAAATATGAAGCAGCGGTTGCGGGTGGGATTCCGGTAATTAAAGGACTTCGCGAAGGCGCAGCGGCCAATGAAATTGCCCAAGTTTACGGCATCCTCAACGGCACGTGCAATTACATCCTGACCACGATGGAGGCCGAAGGCCGCGATTTCGGCGCGGTGCTCGCCGATGCACAAGCGCTTGGCTATGCTGAGGCCGATCCGGCATTTGACGTGGACGGAGTGGATGCCGCGCATAAACTGTCAATCCTTGCCTCGCTGTCGTTTGGCACGCGGCTTGATTTCGCAGCCGTCGCAACAACGGGCATTCGCCACATTCTTGCTGGAGACATTGCGCAGGCCAAAGCGCTTGGCTACCGCGTCCGGCTCGTCGGTCGTGCCGAGATCGTTGGCGGCGCACTCCTCCAAAGCGTTCAGCCGTGCCTTGTGCCCGTCAGCCATCCGCTCGCCCATGTTGCAGGCGCGATGAACGCGGTGGTTGCCGAAGGGAATTTCGTGGGGCGGCTCTTCTTTGAAGGGCGCGGCGCTGGCGAAGGGCCAACCGCCTCTGCTGTTGTCGCCGATTTGATTGACATCGCGCGCGGCGAATATGGCCCCGCCTTCGCGATGCCCGTTGCAAGCCTTGCCGATCCCGGACGCGCCGACACGGGCAACAGGGTTGGCCAATTCTATCTACGCTTCACCGTCGCCGACCGCCCCGGCGTTCTTGCCGAAATTACAGCGGCTATGCGCGATGCGGGCGTTTCAATCGAAAGCATGATCCAACGCGGCGAAGCCCCTGACGGCGGCGTACTGCTCGTCATGACAACACACGCTGGGCCAGAGCGCGATGTTATGGCGGCGGTTGGCGCGCTTGGCGGCTCAAAGAGTTTGATTGGCATACCGATGGCAATGCCAATACTGGATGTTTGACATGCATGAAGGCTATACAAACCAATCAAACCGTTACATACTCGAGTTCCTAAAACTATCAAGGCATTCTAGGGTATGGAGTGGACTACGCCAGCATCTCTCGCCGTTCGCCTTGGAAAGCAGGGATATGAAAACCGGCATATTATCCAGAAATACTGGACTCGGTTGAAAGCATATCTCGATATGGGCGCTACCCAAATTGTTGTTACTGGCCATGCTGGCGCAGGTAAAACTGTCCTGGCACACCAAATGCATGGAAGAGCAAGAGAAGCGGCCTACGAATTACCCACGGAATCGGTCAAAGTTGAAGTAGATGCGTTAACAGCTGGTTCATGGGCTAAGCTCGTAAGAGTGCTTCCGGGTCAAGAAGGCTATCGCGCAAAAGGCGTCTTTGAATCGCTTCAAAATAATAATAGATTAGAAGGAGTAATACATCTCGTAGATTTTGGGTTCATGATTCCTCGTGATAAAGTTTTTATCAATACGCTAATCAATATTGATGGTATAAACACAATAGAATCTTTGAGAGAACGCAATCTTAAACTTGAAGTTGAAAATTTACGGATCGTGCTCTCTGATATTAAACGAGCATGGCAAACTTCAAAGAGACCGAAATGGATAGTTATAGCGGTTAACAAAGTTGATTTATTCAAAAAAAATAGAGAAGCTGCACTTATGCACTATCATCCAAATGGAAACGGAGAATTTAGCAAAATTCTAAATGATTTTCAAAAAGATATTGGCGCACAAAACATTCCCGTTTATGTAATTCAATCTTGCGCTTACGAGCAAGATTTTAAATGGAACAAAAAAATCATAAAATCAACTTTAAATCGTCAAGAACAGAATTCTATATTAAATGACTTCACAAAAAGCATTGCTTTTATTTGCGAAACGCCTTTCTTATGAACGAAATTGAAAAACACGCTAAAATAGAAAAAGAGCTTTTTGACTTGATTGAACTAGCTGAAATATCTACAAAGCAAATTGATAATCTTTCAAAAACACTAGAATCTTACCGAAATATCATAATGTTTTTTTATCTATTTTTAATTGCAAGCTCTTTAATATTATACTATTCTTTATATAGATACGCCAGATTTGATTTTAGGCAACAGTCAGAAGCTGATTTATTTTTAGTATTAATTGCTGTAGCCATATCTTTAATCGTAGGATTTGCATTTGTAATTTATAGAAGAGTAGTATTTTCTCGAAAACTTTCTCGTGAGTTAAATGTGGAAAGAGATATACAAATACGTTTGATGAGCCTTATTGATGACCAACGACAACGTGTAGAAACCTTAACTGAAATATCTCCGGTTGCTCAAGCTACACTTGAGATGCGCTTGAGACGTCTTGATAGAACAAAAAAGCGGTTTGATTGAACTAAGGAAATTTGCATTCCCTGTCGGTAACAATCGCTATAACGCGGCTTGGATGCTAATCCGCCAATCTCCGAAATTTCGGCCCCGATCCATCAAGCTTCGTTGAAACGCTCACCCCGACACTGCCACAGCCGACCAGAAACACGCTGTTATCCTGACACGGCGTCGTTTGGTGCTGAAGCCGTGCACGCTCGCCCCATAGGCCTTCGGCGCGGGGATCGCCTGCGTCATAGATGATCAGGGGAACGCGGTATTTATCAGCATCACGCCTTCCGCACACGTTGATTTCGTTTGCAGCACTGGCACGTTTACAATTGGGGCGAGTGGCCATGCGTTCAGTATAGGTGGTCAGCGCAGTTTCAGCGGTGAGGTTCTCGGCATTGGCCGGGAAAGCGATCAGGCCAAACGCAAACATGATTGCTATTCTCGACATTGCCACACTCCTCGCCTATCGCGCGTTTCAAATATCAGCAAAAACAGGATTCTCAAACCTCATGGTTTCTCCGAGCAAAATTCTCGACCGTGTTCTCGTTCTCGAAATGGTGCGCGTTACTGAGGCAGCAGCAATTGCCGCATCAAAACTGATCGGGCGCGGTGACGAGAAGGCCGCTGATGCCGCTGCCGTTGAGGCCATGCGCGCGGCACTGAATGAACTTTATATGGACGGCACCGTTGTAATTGGTGAAGGCGAACGCGACGAGGCACCGATGCTCTTCATTGGCGAAAAGGTAGGCAACGCAATTGGCAAGGGGCCAAAGATTGATATCGCGCTCGATCCGCTTGAGGGGACAACGATCACCGCCAAAGCCGGGCCAAATGCCCTCGCGGTGCTGGCGGTTGCCGAACAAGGCAATCTCCTCAACGCACCCGACGTCTATATGGATAAGCTCGCGGTTGGGCCGGGCTATCCCGACGGTGTGATTGATCTCAACAAAAGCGCGACTGAAAATGTTGCAGCAGTCGCGGCGGCAAAGGGCGTTGCTCCAAATGAGATTATCGTCTGCGTGCTTGATCGTCCGCGTCATGAGAAACTGATTGCAGAGCTTCGCGGCATCGGCTGCGGCATAATGCTAATACCTGACGGCGACGTGGCGGGCGTAATCGCGACGACAAATCCCGATACGACGATTGATATGTATATGGGCAGTGGCGGTGCGCCAGAAGGCGTTCTTGCGGCAGCAGCACTACGCTGTGTCGGTGGGCAGTTCAAAGGCCGATTGCTGTTTCGCAATGACGATGAAAAAGCGCGCGCGCGCAAATGGGGGATCAAGGATCTCGACTATATCTATGATCTGCAAGAGCTTGCCAAAGGCGATTGCATTTTTGCCGCAACTGGCGTGACTGATGGATCGCTGCTCGACGGCGTTAAGGTGCTTCGCGATGGCAAGATGACAACGCACACTGTGGTTATGCGCGCAAGTTCAGGCACCGTCCGCTGGGTGAAGGGCGAGCACCGCAAGCACGCATGAAGACGCGCTTTCACAAAATGCACGGCCTCGGCAATGATTTTGTCGTGATAGATGCGCGTGAAACGCCGGTAAATATGCCCCCTGCCCGTGCCCACGCGATTGGTGATCGCAAGACCGGGATTGGCTTTGATCAGCTCATTCTGCTTGAGCCTTCAAATGTTGCCGATGTGAAGATGCGGATATTCAACGCTGATGGTGGTGAGGTTGAGGCGTGCGGCAATGCCACGCGTTGCATCGCTTTGTTGATGGAACGCCCTGCCGAGATCGAAACGATGGGCGGTATTCTCCACACTGAACCCGGCGACGCGCAGGCGACGGTCACGCTACC
>JAYTMV010000242.1:0-3860 GCA_043728175.1 Sphingomonadales bacterium | reverse complement strand
GGATCATCCTCATCCTTATAATCGCGCGCGATCACAACCGCATGACGGTAAAGCCAGCCGCTGAGTTCCTCATCATCAATTGAGTTCCAGCCTTTTTCAAGAATGTCATCGGCAAGCACCCCCTGAACCACAGTCTGGACGAAATAGGCCGCCATCAGGAAATCCCAGATCGGCTGTGCCTCGTCCGGATCGGGGGTATCTTTGGCGAGCGCCGCAAAATGGCTTTCAATCCCGCGTATGATCGTCCGCATCAGGAGGTGGGCACCAATTTCGGCGGCTTCTTCAGTTACTTCTTCAACAACATGTTCGACTAGTTCTTTGGCCGCGTGCCACGCGCGACCGATAAATGAGCTGGGATCTGGTGCTTCGGGCGGCGGCAGCGGATCATCGCGACCAATGGCTGAATTAGGCTGGAAAAAATTATTCTTGGGCGGTTGAACCTTAATCAATTCACCGACTAGTTTGAAAATCGCTTGCGGGATTGAAAGCGCGCTACTCGCCTCGCCGGGCACCAGCGCGTTGGGCTCCATATTGATGTACCAAGGGATACATTTTATGCTGCCATCAGGCTGCGGATATTGGTGCATCACGGTGAATTCATCAAGGCCGGTAAACGCATCCCAGACGGTGCGGTTGGGATGATCGGCGGGGCGATCAATCTCAGCATAGGCGCGCGTTAAAAGAGCAAAGCTGTGGTGATAGAAGCCTGCGAATAGATGGAGGCCGTGTTCATAGATACGCGATGCAAATTCGGGGCGCATGTCATGCCCGCTTGCGCATTTTCCGCCGAGCCGCCACCCTTGCTGATAGACAGTGATTTCATATTCATCGGCCCAACCGGGCTTTTCCGTGATATGAAATGCGGCGGACAATGATCCTATGCCACCCCCTAAGACCGCAATTTTCTTGCGCGCTGCCATCGTCGTTTGACCCCTGTTATAGTTGGCGAGACGTTTTTACGCATTACTTATCGGCCATATTCGCTGTTGCCCCGCGCTTGGCCGACGCTTAGTTATCACTATGCTGTGATTTATGGTTAATCCACAGAAATATATGCTTTTTTGGAAGAAAGAAACAGGATGACGAACACACAATCTCCTGAGCGTTGGGTAGTGCGCACTCTGCTTGCGCTGATTTATGCTTATGTGGGCTATCGACATTTGATCGCGCCACAGTTTTTCGTGCCAATTGTACCGGGGTGGGTGCCTGAACCAAGGTTCGTTGTACTCGCGACGGGGGTGTGCGAAATTGCAGGGGCGATCGCGCTGATGACAGGGCGGCTACGCTACGTGGCTGGCGTTATGCTCGCGCTCTATGCGGTGTGCGTTTATCCCGCGAACATCAAACATGCGATTGATAGCGTTGCGATTGGCGGATCAACATTGGGCTGGGGCTATCACGGCCCAAGGCTTTTGTTTCAGCCGGTCTTCGTCTGGTGGGCGCTATTTGCAGGTGGGGTTATTGACTGGCCGTTCGGGCAAAGGCGGGCGTTAAAGTAGCTGCGCCGAGTTTTGTTACCTCGCCGTTTCCCCAGCCGCCACCAAGTGCCCGGATGAGGCCGATGGTCGCGACATAGCGTGCAAATTTATTCTGAACTGCGTCGCGCGCGCTCTGCAACTGAGTGCGGTTGGCTTCAAGCACGGCAAGGCGACTGATCATGCCGTTGCGGTGGCGCGCCTCGGTAATATCCTTTGCGCGCAGATTGGCAGCACTCGCAGTTGCGATAACCGATGATTGATCATCAAGCAGGCGCACCGCCGAAAGTTGATTTTCGACATCGCGAAATGCCGTGAGTATTTGTGCACGATATTCAACTGCTGCCACTTCGACATCGGCCTTGGCACTTTTCACCGCAGCCGCGCGCCGCCCACCATCAAGGAATGGTAAGGACAGCAGAAAACCAACCCCGAAATTCTGCGTGACTGACTGCAACAAAGTGCCAAGCGAGGGTGAGGCATAGCCGCGTGATCCTGTCAGGCTAAGCTGAGGCAACCATGATGCCTTTGCGACACCGACGCGTAGTGTTGCTGCACCAAGCCGTCGTTCTGCCGCGCCAATATCGGCGCGGCGTGCCAGCACAGCGCTTGGGATATCAGCAGGAATTAGCGGCGGCGGCGCAATTGCCGCGCCGCTGATATTAAGGTTTGACGGCACCTCCCCCATTAGAAAAGCAAGGCTATGTTCGACCTCGGCCCGCCTGCGATCAAGCGCGAGCAAATCAGCATTGATCGTCGCAAGTTCGCCGCGTGCTTGAACGACGTCAAGTTCGGACACCAACCCATTACGCGCACGTTCTTCGAGAATTTCAAGCGCAGCGCGTTCATTGGCGGCTGCCCCTGCAAGCGTCGCCCGTTCCTCATCAAGCGTCCGTATTTCAAAATAAGCTTGCGCGGTGTCAGCCTGGATCAGCAAGTGCGCCGCGCGAACAAGCTCGCCTGCTGCGGCTGTATCAAGTCGTGCAGCCTTTTTGGTCTTGGAAAGACGACCAAGCACATCAAGCTCATAAGACAGATTGCCGCCAAGACTGTAGAGCGTACCACCGCCGCCCGCCGCATTGATGAGCGCGCCAGTTTGTTTTGATGCGTTGCCACCAATGCTCAATTGCGGCAGTTGTTCCGCCGCCGCACTGCGCAATTGCGCGCGTGCCTGCGATAATCGCGCCACTGCCAGTTGAATGTCAGTATTGCCTTGTTCTGCACGATCAATAAGTTGATCAAGCGCAGGATCGACAAAGATCGCCCACCATTTTTCTTTGACAGGTGGCGGAGTCAGCGGGGTGTTTGCGGACACCTGATAAAATGACGAGGGCGTCTGAGGTGGAGACGGTGGAACCTCCGCTTGAGATGTCGAAAATGGAAATATTATTCCAGAGATCAAGCAAATTTTGTGAAAGGAGGTTAAGCGCATTTGATCAACAGGTTTTGCGATGGGAACGACTTAGGGCGGCCATCGCTGACCGCCCCAGATCATTGTTCGCTACTGTGGTGTTAGATACCAACACAGCGACCAACGGGTGGTGGTGGAAAATCGTCATTAATGTCAATTGGAAGACGTCCGGCACGAACATTTGTTTTGATTTTCATGTCAAATTCCTTTCTGTAGCATTAGATGCCAACGCAGCGACCAACAGGTGGCGGCGGCGTATCATTGTCGATAGCGCGAAGACCCGCGCGAACATTTGTTTTGATTTTCATGACATTCTCCATGTTGTTTTGGGTTTTTGAGGGAGCAGATATACCGCCCCCTCATGTAAATCAGACTGGAAGCACGCGCCCACCGCCACCGCCACCGCCGCCGCCAGCGCCAACACAGCGGCTTACAGGTGGGATATAGAGTGTACCGGCACGAACATTTGTTTTGATTTTCATCACTATATTCCTTCTACTTGAGACATTACAGCCTAAACTGGCAGACAGCCGGGGCATGGGCCCGGGACGCCGCCACCGCCACCGCCAGCGCCAACACAGCGACTAACAGGAGGAGGATATGCGATACCGGCGCGAAGGTTTGTTTTGATTTTCATCACTATATTCCTTGTAAAGGAGTTTATGATTTATACAGGCTGGCAATTAGTGCATGGGCGAATGCCAACGCAGCGGCTTACTGGTGGTGGATAAGCAACGCCTGCACGAATATTTGTCTTGATTTTCATTTTTCATTCCTTCAAAATTGATGATTTAGAGAATTTAGATTGCGATAGGGCGAATGCCAACACAGCGACTTACTGGTGGTGGATAAGCAATACCAGCACGAACATTTGTTTTAATTTTCATGTCAAATTCCTTTCACCAGGATTAAATGCCTACACAGCGACCAACAGGTGGCGGCGGCGTATCATTGTCGATAGCGCGAAGACCCGC